>JACCZX010000269.1 GCA_013695705.1 Burkholderiaceae bacterium
TCGGGCTATATCGGCGGAAAAACGGCAAATCCGACGTACGACAGCGTGTCAGCGGGCAATAGCGGTCACGCGGAAGCCGTGCAGGTGATCTTCGACCCGGCCAAGGTGACCTACGCGAGATTGCTTGTGTATTACTGGCGCTCGATCGATCCGACCAACAAGGATCGGCAGTTCTGCGACTCCGGCAATCCCTACCGCACGGCTATCTTCGTGCACGACGAACAGCAAAAGACTTTGGCGGAAGCGTCGAAGAAAGCACTGAGTGGCAACAAGCCGTTCCGCGAAACGATCGTGACCGAAATCGCCAACGCGACGCGGTTTTATCCGGCCGAGGACTATCACCAGGACTACTACAAGAAAAATCCGGTGCGCTACAAGTTCTATCGCCTCAACTGCGGGCGCGATGCGCGCTTAAAGCAGCTGTGGGGCGAACAGGCGGCACAGTAGACGGGCGGGCCGCCTAACGGCTTCGCCGCGGCTGGCGACGCGCGCTGTAAAGCTTCATCAGCGGCGTCACCGAAATTCCGTGCACCACGATCGAGGTTGCTACGGCGGTGAGCACGATCGACAGCATCAGCTGTGTGTCTGCGGCCGGCAGCCCCTGCCCGATCGCGAAGAGCAAGTAGTAGATCGAGCCGATGCCGCGGATGCCGAACCAGCCGATGAGTAGCCGCTGATCACGTGGCATCTGCAACCCAATAAAGCCGATTCCCACGGCCACCGGTCGCACCACAAAGAACAGCAGCAACAGAAAGACGACGCCGTTGCCGGGCAGATCGATCAGCGTCAGCATCGCGCCGACGATCACGACGATCGCTACTTCGACGATGCGCTCGAGCTGCTCGTTGAAGCCGCGCACCGCCTCTGTCATGTACGCGCCCGCAAGCCTGGGGTCGGTGGCAAGTTCCTCCATGCGTTCGGTTGATCCCACTTCCAATGGTTGATCTGCGACTTTGGCGGCGGCGCGCTGCGACGTTGCGCTTGTCGGCTGGCCCTGTGATCGCTGCAACGCAAGTCCCGCCGCAAACACCGCCAGGAATCCATAGGTCGACGCGAGCTGCGCAGCGCCGTACGCAACACCCACCAATCCAAGCATCAAAAACTCGTCGCGGCCGACCGCCTCCTGATGCTCCGTGCGCAAGTACAGCACCAGCTTTCCAATCGCGTATCCGCAGATGGCGCCAATCGCGAGGCCGCCGGCGGTGGCCCAGATGAGATCGAACGTCAGCCAGCGCCAGAGACCGGCGCCCGGATCGCGCAAGCCGATCAGCCCGAGGCCCAGCATCACGAATGGAAACGCGGCGCCGTCGTTGAGCCCGCCCTCGCCGGTCAAGCTGAAGCGCACTGCATCGCGATCGTTCGGGTGAGCAAGCTGAACATCCGAGGCCAGTACGGGATCGGTCGGTGCCAGTATTGCGGCCAGCAGGATCGCGGCACCGGGCGCAAGATCGAAAAGCACGATGCCGATCGCGGACAGCAGCGCAATCGTGACCAGCATCGATAGCGTGGCAAGCCGCAACGGCGCGCGCCAACGCCCGTCCGAGAGCGGCACCGTCAGCTTCAATCCGACCGCAAACAGTGAAATGAGAACCGCGGCCTCGACCACGATTTCGAGAATCGCATGGTCGGCGCTCGGCGATGGATCGAGCAGCGCGAGCCCGGCCGGGCCCAGTGCGAAACCCGCGAGCAGATACAGCATCGACGTGCTGAGTGGTAAACGCTTTAGCAGCGTTCCCGACAGCGCCATGACCGTAAAAATGGCGCCGGCAATCAGCGCCCAGATGGCAAAGCTCACAACTGCATCAACGCCAGCCCCAAGCGGTTATGCCGATAGATAAAGATCGCGTCAGCGACTGCCCGCGCTCGACTTGCGTTTGCCCGCGCTCTTGCTGGATTTCTTCGATGGTCTGACGGGGCTCGCGCGCGTCATTGCATCCTCGGCCGACGAAACCGCCATCGCAACCGACGGCGTTTCCATCATCTGCTGCACGGCGGTCTGCCACTGACGCATTGCCGAGTCGTACAGCGCCATCGGATTAGTCATCGACTCGCTACTCGGCATTCCCGGCATCGCCGGCATCCCGGCGAACCCGGAAGCCATGCCCTGACCTTGCGACGCTGCACCGAGCGCGTCCCGCATCCGCTCCATCATCGAGTAGCTGGCACGCACAATGTCGCTGTTCATCTCGGTGATTGCCTGCAGCAACTCGCGTTGATAACGTGCGCTTTGTTCCGCCGCCGGCGCGGCGCCCTCGGCCATGGCGCGACTTACATCGCCGCCGTCGCGCATACCAGCCATCGACTGCGCCAATGAAAACTGACCGCCGGCTCCCGTCCGTAGCGCCTGCAATGTCAACTGCTGCAGCCGCTGCATGCCATTTAAAGCAGCCTGCACGATTTCGGCGGTGGCCGTCGTTTGCGCCTCGTAGAAATTGGCGATTGGATTGGCGTTCGTGTTCTTCTGTGCCATGCGTGTCTCCTAGGTGTTATGTGTGGTGATTGAGCAGCACGAGCGGTCAGGCGGCCTTGCGGACGCTGCGGCTTGGTGCTTTCTTGGCAGATTTTTTAACGGTCTTTTTCTCTGCTGCCTTCGCTGCCGGCTTACGCGCCGCGGGTGCGCGGTCGTCTTCGACTGCGGCATCGACGCCGGCCTTGCGCTTCAGGCTTGCGCGCAAGGCATCCATGATGTCGATGACCTTCGCTCCGGCCGGCGCTGCCGCTGCACCTTCCGGAACGGTAATCTCTTCACCTTCGACTTTTTTCTGAATCTGGGCCTCGAGGCGATCCTTTACGTCGTCTTTGTACTTGGTCGCATCAAAACTCTCGGAGGTAATGCTGTCGATCAACTGGTTTGCGAGTTGCAGTTCCTTCGGACCAATGGTCGCGTCGGGAACCTCCACTTCGTCCATTGAGCGCACTTCATCGGCGTATAGCAACTCCTGCAACACCAGTCCCTGCTCGACCACGCGGATGTTGACCAGGTACTGCTTGCCGCGCGCCGCCCATCGTCCAATAGCCGAGCGCCCCGACTCACGCATTGCATCGGCCAGTAGCCGGTAGGGTTTGGCGCCGCCTTTATCGGGCCCGAGGAAGTACGCTTTCTCATAAAACACCGGGTCGATCGATTCGGCCGGAACGAACTCGGTTATCTCGATGGCGCCTGACGACGCTTCCTCGAGCGCTTTCAATTCGTCCTTTGTGAATGTGACGAAGCGATCCTTCTCGAATTCGTACCCCTTGATCATTTCGCTGCGTTGAACCACCTCTCCACTTTCCGCCGACACGTATTGCTGACGCACGCGGCCTCCCTTTGCGTCAAGCATCGTGAACGAAATGCCAGCGCGCGGATTGGTTGCTGCATACATTTTGACGGGAATGGTGACGAGTCCGAAGGTGATCGTCACAGCCTGCAGAGAGCGAGCGGCCATAAGTTAGTTTGGTGGATGCGACCCGTTAAGAGAGCGCGTCGCAACCTGAAGAAATACCGAGCCAGCGACAATCGTAACCGCGATTCCAACATAACTGCATAGATCGTTTTAAATCAATGTTTTGCAACGACACTTTAAGGTTATTTATACCCTAATTACCGTTTGCGGTAGAAATCGAAGACGTGTCTATGCGGCGCGTCGATGCGGATCCGACTTTGCTGTCCATGCTCGCACCCCGAAGGCTCAAAGCGCCGCAACGCTGATATGTCTTCCGGCTTCACCCTGTTGCGCGGCGCTACGTCGTTCCATCCGACCACGAGTTCGCCGCCTGCGCGCAGGTGCTGCCTGCAAGCGGCGAATGCGGCTTCTGCGTCATCGGGCGAGTTCAGGCCCCACCCGAGCACGCCGTTACAGATGATCACGTCGAAATACTCCGGCTCTACATGGTTCGCAAGGTTCTCGAGTCGATCGACGATGTGCCGCTCGCTGCCGTAGAGTCGACGCCGTGGCACTGGATCGATGGTCCAGTATTCGCGATCAACGAACAGCTCGCCGTAGCGTTGTGTGTAGGCAGCGCAGCCGACGAACAGCACGCGATGAGCATCGCTGCGCCGAGCAAAACTTGGCAGAATCTCGCGCTCCAGCACGCGTCGGTCTTCGCTGATGCGCTGCGCGGAAGCACCGAGCACTGCGGAAAGCGACCGATGTATTCCGTGTAAGGCGGAACGAAACACGCTTACCCGTTACGGAATCGAGCGGTCGATGATGAGTGCAAGCCCGCGGCTACCGACCTTTACCGTCGCCGGCGTGCCTTCGAGATCGCCGCTGGCCGGCAGAGCATTCCCAGTGCGCGACACGCGCGCACTCACGATCACTTCCGCGAGGTTCGAAATCTTTGCAGTCGGCGCCATCGCGCGCGAGTCGTCGAGCGTGAATTGCAGCGGCAGTTCGCTGACGCGTGCACGCACGACGGCGACCGGCATCCGAGAGCCGTCAGCAGGCCGCGCAAATACAAATACCGAATCGTCGGGCCGTACTTTGGAAGTGAGCGATGCACTCAGCGCCACGGTGCCGCTGACGCTGCGAGTATTGCTGACGGCCGCATCATCACGCTTCGGTAAGGCTGCCACCGGCGCACTCGGCGCGATTCCTGCAAGCTCGCGCGCTCGATCGATACTTCCCTGAAGCTGCACGGTGATGGGTGAATCGGGCGGCGTCGTTTTCTGCAAGCGCTGCCAGAAACCGATTGCGGCGCTGTAGTCCTTGCGGTCGAACGCCTCTGCCCCCGCCATTGCCAGGGCTTTCCACTGCGTTGGATCGATCGTCAACGCGCGTCGCACCAGGACCATCGGCTCGCCGGCAAAACTGCGGCCCTGGCTCATTGCAAGTGCGTCAGCGTAATCAGCCATCAGCCCCGCATTGTCGGGCAGCAGCACGCTGAGCTTTTGGAACGCCGCCACGGCGGCGTCGAAATTTCCTATCGAATATTGCGTGCGCGCCAGCAGCGCCCATCCCTCAGCGTTATCCGGCTCTTTGCCCAGCCGCTGCGTGAGTTGCACCACCATTGCTTCGATTTGCTCGCGAGTCGGCGGATCTTGCTGAGCTGCCTGAGTGGACGATGCGGTTAACGCTGCGGGAGTGCCGACCTGCCAGTACAAAGCCGCTGCGACCACTGGCGCGATCAGCGCGACCGCGACGGCCGACCAGCGATTGTGATTGCGAGACGCAATAGTCGAATCGGAAGGGGCGTCTACGTGCGCATCATCGAGCAGTCGGCGTTCGAGCTCGCTCCTGGCCTCCGCGTGTTGGTCAGACGAGATCGTCCCACGCACAAGGTCGGCGTCGAGGTCGGCAAATTGATCTTTGAATATGGAAACATTTGCGGCGGAGTGATTCACCGTGGGCGCCGCGCCGCGGCGTAACAACGGCCACATCACCCAGGCAACGGCTGCCAACACCATCGCGACAGCGACCAGCACGAATGCGGTCACGGTGCGCTGCTGGACGAGCCGCTGAGCAAACGCTCGGCTTCGGCGTGCTCAGCGCTGGTCAATGGCCGCTCGTTCGCGCGCCGCCGCCGATTGCGCAACGCTCGAAGAAATGCGGTCAGCGCAGCCAGCGCGAGCAGCGCGGGGCCAAACCACAGCAGCAGCGTGTGCGACTTGACCGGCGGCCGATACAAAACAAAATCCCCGTAGCGCGCGACCATGAAATCGATAATCTGCGTGTCGCTGCGCCCAGCGCGAATCTGCTCGTTGATTTCGCGACGCAGATCCACTGCCAGCTCGGCACTTGACTCGGCAATCGACTGGTTCTGACAGACCAGGCAGCGCAATTGATCCGCCAGGGCCGCTGCGCGGCGCGCTCCTGCGTTGTCGAGCTGCACTGCCCCCCTGCCGGCGATCGCGCCACTGGATGCGAGCGCGAACATGAGCGCAACAATCGCGACCCGCAGCATCGCTACGCTTTCCGCAACTGCTGCACCAACGGCAGCATCTTGTCGCGCCAGACTTCTTCGGTGATGGGCCCGATCTGCTTAAAGCGAATGACGCCCTGCTTGTCGATCACGAACGTTTCAGGCACACCGTAGACGCCGTAGTCGATTCCTACGCGACCATCGATGTCTGCGATCGACAGACGATAAGGGTTACCGAACTGCCCAAGCCAGCCCAACGCCGCATCGCGCTTGTCCTTGTAGTTCAAACCGACAATTGGCACCACGCCTTTCCTGGCAAGCTCGACCAGCAGCGGATGCTCGACGCGGCACGCCACGCACCATGATGCCCACACGTTGAGCAGCCACACTTCTCCCTGCATCTGCGCGGGCGAGAACGATTGCTCGGGTTGAGCGAGCTGCGTCAACTGGAACGATGGCGCGGGCTTGCCGATAAACGGCGACGGCACTTCGCGTGGATTCAGGCTAAGTCCGATGAAGAGAAATCCTGCGAGCACGATGAAGATAGCGAGCGGCAGTGCGAATCGCAAAGCTGATTTCGGCTCGAGCGCAGGCATTTGCGCGGTGGAAGTGTCGGGTGACTCGCTCATACACCTGCCCGCGCTAAGCCGACTGCTTGATCGCGCCGTGCCAGCAGCCGATAGCGCCGGTCTGACAATGCAAGCGCGCCGCCGAGCGCCATCAATACACAGCCGCCCCAGATCCACGTCACGAACGGCTTGTGATAAACGCGCACGCTCCACGCCCCGAGCCCGGTGGGGTCGATCGGCTCGCCGAGCGAAATATAGATGTCGCCGGTGACGCCGCTGTCAATAGCGGCTTCGGTCATCGGCATTTTCTGCACGTTGTAAATGCGCTTTTCGGGATGAAGTGTGGTCACGACACTGCCACCGTGCGCCACCTCTACTGTGCCGCGCGCACCGGTGTAATTGGCGCCCGTGAGATTCTGCGCACCTTTGAACGTGATGTCGTAGCGACCGACTCGCACAGTTTCGCCGACGTTCATGCGCATGTCGCGCTCGACCTGATAGCCGTTGACAATCGTCACGCCGACGATAAACACGGCGATGCCGAGATGCGCCAGTTGCATGCCCCAGTAAGACCTGCCTTGCACGCGCAGGCGCTCGAACAGACCGCCGCGCAAGTGCCGAACGCGTTCTTTGATGCCGATTGCCATCGCCGCCATCACCCAGAAGGCCAGGAAAAGTCCAACGCTGATCAGCGGCGTCCAGTGGCCAGCGACCACCGGCGCGATCAACGCCACAGCGATCGCAACCACCAGTGCCCACTTTAGTCGTGCGGCGATATCGGGCAGTTCGGCTTTCTTCCAGCGCGCCAATGGACCAATGCCCATCAGAAACACGAGCGGCGCCATCACCACGCCGAACACCAGATTGAAATATGGCGGCCCGACCGATGCCTTCGGCAACGCGAGCGCGTCGAGGAACAACGGATACAGCGTGCCGAGCAATACCGAGCCCGCAGCAACGGCAAGAATCAGATTATTGAGCAACAGGAACGACTCGCGCGAAACGATTTCGAACTTTCCGCCAAGGCCGACCTTGGGAGCGCGCCATGCAAACAGCGCCAACGACGAACCGATTACAAACACCAGGAAAGCGAGGATAAAGACGCCGCGCTTCGGATCGGTTGCGAACGCGTGCACCGACGTCAGCACACCCGAACGCACCAGAAACGTTCCGAGCAGCGACAATGAAAACGCGCATATTGCGAGCAGCACCGTCCAGCTTCTGAAGCTGCCGCGCTTTTCGGTGGCGGCGAGCGAATGAATCAGGGCGGTGCCGAGCAGCCACGGCATAAACGACGCGTTCTCGACCGGATCCCAGAACCACCAGCCGCCCCATCCCAGTTCGTAGTACGCCCACCAACTGCCGAGCGCTATGCCGCAGGTCAGGAAACACCATGCAAGTGTTGTCCAGGGGCGCGACCAGCGCGCCCACGCCGCATCGAGCTTGCCGCCGAGCAACGCTGCGATCGCGAAAGAAAACGCGACCGAGAAGCCGACGTATCCCATGTAGAGCATTGGCGGATGAAACACCATGCCGGGATCCTGCAGCAGTGGGTTCAAATCGCGGCCATCGGCGGCGGCGGGCAGCAGACGATCGAACGGATTTGAAGTCAGCAGCATGAACAGAAGGAAGCCGATCGAGATCACGCCTTGCACGCCGATCACGCGCGCCACCATGTCGTCGGGCAAGTGGCGCGAGAAAACCGACACCGCGAGCGTCCACCACGCGAGCATCAGCACCCACAGCAACAGCGAGCCTTCGTGCGATCCCCAGCTGGCAGCGACGCGATAATGGAGCGGGAGCTGTGAGTTGGAGTTGCTCGCGACGTTGACGACCGAGAAATCATTGACAACAAACGAATACACAAGGCACGCAAAGGCGATGCTTACAAACAACGTTTGTCCGCGCGCTGCCGGCCGCGCGACTGCCATCCACGTACGATCGCCGCGCGCTGCGCCGGCAATCGGCAACACAGCCTGCGCAGCGGCCAATAGCAGCGCGAGGATTAGCGCGAAGTTTCCTATTTCGGGAATCATGCGTAGCTATTGGCTATTGCAAAGTTTTGCGTGCCTTGGCTGCCTGCTCGACAGCGTACGCAGCTTCGGGCGGCGTGTAGTTCTCATCGTGCTTAGCCAGGACCTCGTGTGCACGAAACACCCCGTCGGTTCCCAGCTTGCCTTGTGCCACTACACCCTTGCCTTCCTTGAACAGATCAGGAAGGATGCCGGTGAAGACGACCGGGATCGTCTTCGCAGTATCGGTGACGTTGAAACTCACCGTCAGCCCATCCGATTGCCGCTTCAAGCTGCCCTGCTCCACCAGGCCGCCAACTCTGAAAGCCTTCGCCTGCGGCGCTTCCTGATTTGCAATTTGCGACGGGCTGTAGAAGAAGACAAGGTTCTCCTGAAACGCCGACAGCACCAGCGTGGCAGCGACGCCGAGCACACCAAGGCCGGCAACGATCAATGTCAGTCGCTTGTGACGAGGCTTCATCGCGAATTCAACTCCGACACTGCGCGGCGGCGCCGCACCCTTAACAAAACAATTTCCATTGCAGCGATCGCGACAACGGCTCCGTAGGACCCCCAGACATAGAAGCCGTACCCACCCATCGCCCAAAAATCGCCAGCGCTGCCCCAAGTCACTTGAGCCCCCTGGGTGCCTTAAGTTCCCGTTCGCTCAGCTCCCGCACCCACTCTGCCCGCTTCTCCCGTTCGAGCACGATGCTGCGGACCCGATGCAACGCCGCTGCGATGCTGTAGCACCAGAACGCAAGCGCCATTAAGAGCATGCCGAGCAGCATGGTCGCCGCCATCGAAGGCGAGCGCGTGAGACTGACCGATGAACCCTGATGCAGGGTATTCCACCACTGCACTGAAAAATAAATGATCGGAACATTGACTACGCCGACCAGCGCCAACAGGGCGCCTGCCTTGTCGGCGCGTCGCGGATCATCGATCGCAGCCTGCAGCGCAAGAAAGCCGAGATACAGAAACAGCAGCACCAGCTCAGAGGTCAGGCGCGCGTCCCATACCCAGTAGGTGCCCCACGTCGGTCGGCCCCAGAGTGATCCTGTGATCAAAGCGAGCACCGTCATCAGGGCACCCGTCGGCGCAATCGCGCTTGCCATCATCGACGACAGGCGAGTGTTCATGATCAGGCCCACTGCCGCCCAGAACGCCATCATCAGATACAGAAACATCGACATCCACGCGGCGGGCACGTGAATGAAAATGATGCGATACGACTCACCCTGCGTCGCGTCGGTCGGAGCGACGAAAAATCCGATGTACAGCCCGCCCGCCGCGAGCACCGCGGCAAGCGCGAAGAACCACGCAGTCATCCGCCCGGCGAGCGGGAAGAATGTCTGCGGCGACGAGAACCACATCAAGCCAGGACGGGAGGAAATGCCGACGCTACTCATGATCACTCGATGGAAATGCGGAGCGCAACTGCAACGGCCCAGGGCATCAACACAGCGGTGAACAATAAAAACGCGCCGAGCAGCAGAAAGTATGCGGTGATACCAACGCCAGAAATCGCTGCGTTGACCGAACCTGCACCGAAAATCAGAACTGGAATATAGAGAGGCAGGACGAGCAATGATGTTAACACTCCGCCGCCCCGCAGACCGAGCGTCAGTGCCGCACCAATCGAGCCGATCAGCGATAACACCGGCGTGCCTAATGCGAGCGACGCGACCAGCACCGTGGTGGCATTCCAGTCGAGGTCAAACAGAACTCCGAACACGATCGCCATCAGCGTCAGCGGTAGGCCGGTAACGAGCCAATGCGCCAGGGCTTTGCCCAGCACGATCAACGACAGAGGTTCAGCGGACAACAACATCTGTTCGAGCGTTCCATCGGCATAATCGTTCGCAAAAAGACGCGGCAAAGACAAAATAGCGGCAAGCAGTGCAGCGACCCACACTACGCCCGCTGCGACGTCGCGCAGCAATGCCGGCTCGGGGCCGATGCCCAAAGGCACCATCGTTACCACGACAACGAAGAAAAACAACGTATTCACAACATCGGATTTTTGCCGAATCGCCAGCAAGAGATCGCGGCGAATTACCTGCAAAAGAACGCTCAGCATCACGCTTCAGCGCCCGCGGCAACGCTGCCGGCAATTTCGACATGCTGCTGATGCTGCACCTCGATGGCAACGTCTTGATGGGTGACAAAAACTACCATGTTGCCGTTGCCAACGTGGCTTGCTATCGCCTGCGAAAGCGCCGTCACGCCGCGCTGGTCGAGTGCGGTGAATGGCTCGTCCAGCACCCACAGCGGCGCGTTGTTGGTTGCGAACAAACGCGCCAGTGCGACCCGTCTGCGCTGGCCCTGCGACAAGCGGCGCGCGATCGTATTTTCGAATTGTGCGAGATTGACCGATTCCAGCGCCTTACGCAGTTCTGCTGCGTCCACATTTCGCCCCGCTACTGCCTGCGCAACCTTCAGGTTTTCGATCACGGTGAGGTCATCTTTCACGCCGTTCAAATGGCCGATGTAGACGAGATTTTTAAGATGATCCTCGCGCTGCCGGCGAATATTGATGCCGTTCCACCGCACCTCACCCGTCGTGGGCTCGAGCAGCCCGCACAGCATTCGCAGCAAGCTGGTTTTACCCGTCCCGTTCGGGCCGGCGACTCGCAGCAAGGACCCGGGGGCGACGGCAAGGTCCAGCCCGGCGAACAACATGCGCTCGCCGCGCTCGCAACCAAGGTTGACCGTATCGAGCATCGGCAGGCGTTATAAGCGATGACGGCCCTATGCGATAGTCGGAATATGAATCAACATAGCCTCCTCGCGCCGACGCTGGGAACGCCGCTGTCGACGGCCGCTGTGAAAGTCATGTTGCTTGGCGCAGGCGAGCTTGGCAAGGAAGTGATCATCGCGCTGCAGCGGTTCGGGGTTGAAGTGATCGCAGTCGACCGCTATGCCAACGCTCCTGGGGCGCAGGTCGCGCATCGTGCGCACGTGATCAATATGGCCGACGCACGTGAACTGCGCGCGCTAATCGACGCCGAGCGGCCGTCGATCGTCGTGCCCGAGATCGAGGCGATCGCGACCGATGTACTGATCGAGATCGAGCGCTTAGGCGTGGCGCGCGTAATTCCGAGCGCGCGCGCGGCGCACCTGACGATGAATCGCGAAGGTATCCGACGCCTCGCCGCAGAAACGCTCAAACTGCCGACCTCGCAGTATCGATTCGCATCCTCTTTGTCCGAGCTTCGTGCAGCCACGCAGGAGATCGGGCTGCCTTGCATCGTCAAACCAGTGATGTCATCTTCAGGCAAAGGGCAGAGCCGCGTTGACCATGCCGCTCAGATCGACGCTGCGTGGGACTGCGCCAGCGCCGGTGGCCGTGTTGCGCTGGGTCGCGTGATCGTCGAAAGCCTGATTGACTTCGATTATGAGATCACGCTGCTGACAGTCCGCTCGATCGGACGTGATGGTTCGATCGAAACACACTTTTGCGAGCCGATCGGACACGTTCAGATGGCCGGCGATTACGTCGAAAGCTGGCAGCCGCATCCAATGCCTGCCCTGGCGTTGGCCAAGGCTCAGCGCTATGCAAAAGCAGTCACCGACGATCTCGGGGGCACGGGCATCTTCGGCGTCGAGTTGTTCGTAAGGCAAGACGACGTGTGGTTTTCGGAAGTCAGTCCGCGACCGCATGACACCGGAATGGTCACGATGGCGACTCAGTGGCAGAGCGAATTCGAGCTGCACGCGCGCGCCGTGCTTGGTTTGCCGGTTGACACCACGCTGCGCAACGCCGGAGCCAGTGCGGTGATCTACGGCGGGTGCGACGCGCAGGCGCTGCGATTCGACGGCGTCGGCGCTGCTCTGGCTGTCGCGGGCACTGACATCAGGCTCTTCGGTAAGCCGGAATCGTTTGTCAAGCGGCGCATGGGTGTGGCTCTCGCACGCGCGAACACCGCCGAGGCAGCGCGCGAAATTGCAAAGTCGTGTGCGACAGCAATCAGTCCAATACCTGCGTAGCCGCGCAAACGTTGCGATTAGCACGATCGTCATGCGCAATTCCGCGCATGGACCCGCGTAGTGCGCGGTCTACAATGCGACCCTTCGCGCGCTAGTTTGTTGTCCCAGCGCTCGTTTCCGAACGCCATGAAAATACTCGTAGTCGACGATCATTCGCTCATCACCGACGCTCTAAGCGTTTTATTTTTGGACCTTGATCCAACGGCGGAGGTCATTACGACTCGCACCGCTGAAGGTGCACTCAAGATCCAGGAAGAACAGCCCGAGCTCGACCTCGTCGTGCTCGATCTCGGAATGCCCGGCGTGTCCGGTACCGCTCTGCTTGAAGCAATGGTTACACGCGCGCCCGAAATGAAAATTCTGGTGCTGTCGGGCAACCAGGATCAGCGCAGTGTGATGCGTGTGCTGCAGCTTGGCGCCGCGGGTTTCGTCCCGAAGTCGATGGCGTCGGAGACGCTGTTATCCGCCGTCAAGTTCGTGCTTTCGGGCGGCGTCTACATTCCTGCGGACCTGCTCGAAGAAGTCAACCGCGCCGGCATTTTCGGCAACTCCGAGCGTGCTCGCGATCACGACAACGGGCGCGTCGAGCTCACCGAACGGCAGGAGCAGGTGTTAAAGCTTCTGGCGCGCGGCGCACCGATCAAGATTATCTGCCGCGAACTGGGGTTATCCGAAGGCACGGTGAAAACACACGTAACAGCGATCTATCGGGCCTTTGGCGCGTCCAATCGCACCGAGGCCTTGCTCGCCGCCCGCCGGCACGGCTACGACATCGGCTGAAGCGTTACTCGCCGAGCGCTACGGTACGTCGGTAGCGGCTGCGGTCTCAGTCGCATTCTGAATCATCGGCAAAGTCGTCAGACCAAGCATCTCCGCCAGCGTGTTGTTCAGAACAGCGGCGGTGGTCGGCTTCTGCAGCACCGTCGGTTCTTCCACGCGGCTGCGCGCGATGGCCGATGACATCGTCGGGGAAAGCTCCATGCGTTCATGCATTACGCGCTGAAATTCCGACAACACGTCGACGCCCTGCACCGCCGTGAGCATCACGACCGGAATCGGGAATCCGACCAGCTCGCGGACTCTGAAGACTGCCTCGACT
>JACCZX010000272.1 GCA_013695705.1 Burkholderiaceae bacterium
CTCGTAGCGCGCGCCCTTGACGAACACCAGGGGCGACGGGTCGCTTCCTCCGGTCGGATTCACTTCGTCGCCGCGGTAGACGCCGTTGTTGTTCATGATCACGACGCACACCGGCAGGTTGTAGCGGCAGATGGTCTCGCATTCCATGCCGGAGAAGCCGAACGCGCTGTCACCCTCGATTGCGATCACCTGCTCGCCGCTGACCACGGCCGCCGCGATCGAAAAGCCCATGCCGACGCCCATCACGCCCCACGTGCCGACGTCCAGCCGCTTGCGCGGCTTGTACATGTCGACGATGCTGCGCGTGAAGTCGAGCGCGTTTGCGCCCTCGTTGACGAGCATGGCATCCGGATTGGCCTTGATGATGTCGCGCACGACGTTCAGTGCGCTGTGAAAGTTCATCGGCGTCGGATTCTGCGCGATTGACTCGCCCATCTTCGCGACGTTCTTGGTCTTGCGCTCCCCGATGGCGTCGAGCCAGTCGGCGGGCGGCTTCGGCCAATTCGAACCCATCGCGCCAAGCATGGCCGCGACGCACGAACCGATGTCGCCGACGACCGGCGCATCGATGCGGACGTTGCTGTCCGCCTCCTGCGGCGAGATGTCGATTTGAACGAACTTCTGCCCACCCCAGTCTTTGGCGCTCTTTGCGCCCCACGTCTTGCCCTTGCCTTGCGAAAGCAGCCAGTTGAGCCGCGCACCGATCAGCATGACGACGTCGGCCTCGGGCAACACGTACGAGCGCGCCGCGGACGCGGATTGCTCATGCGTATCGGGCAGCAATCCCTTGGCCATCGACATGGGCAGATAGGGGATGCCGGTGTTTTCCACCAGCGCGCGAATGTCCGCATCGGCCTGCGCGTACGCCGCGCCCTTGCCGAGAATGATTAGCGGACGCTGGGCGCTCCTGAGTAGATCGAGCGCGCGTTGCACGGCGTCCGGCGCCGGGATCTGGCGCGGCGCGGGGTCGACGACTTTGATCAGCGATTGCCTTCCTGCTTCCGCATCGATCGTCTGTGGAAAGAGCTTGGCCGGCAGGTCGAGATAGACGCCGCCTGGACGACCGGACAGCGCTGCACGAATCGCGCGCGCCACGCCTACGCCGATGTCTTCGGCGTGCAAGACGCGGAACGCGGCCTTGGCATGCGGCTTGGCGATGGCGAGTTGATCCATTTCTTCGTAGTCGCCCTGCTGCAAGTCGACGATCTCGCGTTCGCTCGAGCCGCTGATGAGGATCATCGGGAAGCAATTGGTAGTGGCGTTGGCGAGCGCGGTCAGTCCGTTAAGAAAGCCGGGGGCGGACACCGTGAGGCAGATGCCCGGCTTCTGCGTAATGAAGCCGGCAATGGAAGCGGCATACCCGGCGTTCTGCTCATGGCGGAAGGAAATTACGCGTAGGCCTGCGGCCTGCAACTTGCGCGTGAGGTCGGTAATGGGAATGCCGGGCAGGCCAAAGATCGTATCGATGCCGTTGAGCTTGAGGGCTTCAATGACCAGCTGAAAGCCGTCGATCTCGTGTGACGGGGCATTGATCTCGCCACCGGCGATTTTCGGCGTTTCCCCGGCGGTAGTGACGACTGGCTTGGCTGCAATGACTGACGACATCATTCGCTCCCGTGGATTGACTCGGCTTGGCGTTTTTCGTGAACTGCCTGCATCGCCTGCGCGCAGATCCATTCGCGCGACGAAACGTGCGACGTTCGGCGATGGGCAACACGTTGGCTTAGGGAGGCGGGTTACGAAAATCCATCCTATAGTATTGGGCGAAGTGGGGTCATTGACCCGTGTCAATTTCCATGCGAAAAGTCCGGCTGTCAGGCTTTACCTGAATCTGCTACCGATGCGCTCGATGAATCCTGTCGCAAACCATCCCGAAAGCATGCGGCTGCGCGCCCAGTTGCTTGAGAACGTTGTTCTCAAGCAGATGAAGCCCAGTGCAATGGTGGAACTCGAACCAATGTTGTCAGTGGTCGATTGCCACAAAGGCGAGTGCCTGATTCGCCAGGGTGCGCTCGACATGGAGCAGTATTTTCTTCTCGACGGGATAATGAAACGAGTCGTCGCGAATCAGCAGGGCAGGGAGATGATTTTGCGGTTCACCGACGCAGGTGCGATAGAGACAAGTTATGCTGCGTGGCGGCTCGACACTCCGGTGCCGTACAGCATCATGACGGTCACCAAAGCGCGTGTGGCCAAGCTGCCGCTGCCGCAGTGGGTTGCATTCCTTGACCGGCATCCCGACCTGAAGCAGATATTCGAGTTCGAAGTGATGCACCTGATGAGCGAGATCATGGCGCATACGATCACGCTGCATCTGCTCGATGCGCCGGGGCGCGTGCTTCGCTTCATGCGAAAGCACGCCGAACTCGCGGACCGCATTCCACAAAAAGAGCTCGCGTCGTACCTAAATCTGTCGGCCGAAACGCTGTCGCGGTTAGGTAGGGCGCACCGTGCGCACGTGAGCGAGACCACGCCCGATTAGCGGCCAGAACAGCATCAGCAGCGCAAGCGCGGTGATGCCGCCGACGAGCCAGTTTGAGAAGAACACCCGCACGTCGCCTTGCGAAATAATCATCGATTGCCGAAACGAGTCCTCGGCGCGGTCGCCCAGCACGAGCGCCAGCACCAGTGGTGCGAGCGGATAGTCGAGCTTCTTGAATGCGTAGCCGATCACGCCGAACAGCAGCATCAGCCAGATGTCGAGCATGGCGTTGTGCACGGTGTACGCGCCGATCGCGCAGATCACGATGATGACCGGCGCGATGATCGAAAATGGGATTCGCAGGATCGCGGCGAACAGCGGCACGCACGTGAGAACGATAATCAGACCTGCGATGTTGCCCAAGTACATGCTCGCAATCAGTCCCCACACGAAATCCTTTTGTTCGACGAAGAGAAGCGGCCCCGGCTGCAGTCCCCAAATCAGAAGGCCGCCAAGCAGCACTGCGGCAGTGGGCGAGCCGGGGATACCGAGTGCCAGCATCGGCAGCAACGCAGATGTGCCGGCGGCGTGCGCTGCGGTCTCAGGCGCGACGACCCCCTCAAGCTGACCGGTGCCGAACTTGCCGCCGTCGCGCGACATACGCTTGGCGACGCCGTAGCTCATGAACGACGCCGGCGTCGCGCCGCCCGGTGTGATTCCCATCCAGCAGCCGATCGCGCAGCTGCGCAGCGACGTGAGCCAATAGCGCGGCAGCTTGGCCCAGGTTTCGAAGACAACCTTGGGATTAATTTTGGCAGTCTTGCCCGAAAACTTCAGGCCTTCTTCCATCGACAACAAGATCTCGCCGATGCCGAACAGGCCGATCACCGCGATCAGAAAATCGAAGCCGCGCAGCAGCTCGATGAAGCCGAAGTTCAGGCGCAGCTGCCCGGTTACCGTATCCATGCCGACCGCGGCGAGCGCAAAACCCAGCATCATCGATGCCAATGTTTTCCACGGCGAGCCCTTGCCCATGCCGATGAAGCTGCAGAAGGTGAGCAGATAGACCGAGAAAAATTCGGGCGGCCCGAATTTCAATGCGAACTGCGCGACCAGCGGCGCTAGAAACGTGATCATCACGACCGCCACGAACGCGCCGACGAATGACGATGTGAACGCGGCGGTCAATGCTTCACCCGCGCGCCCCTGTTGCGCCATCGGATAGCCGTCGAACGTGGTCGCTACCGACCACGGCTCGCCGGGAATGTTGAACAGGATCGACGTGATCGCGCCGCCGAACAGCGCCCCCCAGTAGATGCACGACAGCATGATGATGGCCGAGGTCGGTGGCATCGTGAACGTCAGCGGCAGCAGGATCGCGACGCCGTTGGCGCCGCCCAGGCCGGGCAGCACGCCGATGACAACGCCGAGCACGATGCCGATCATCATCAGCAGCAAATTAAACGGCGTCAGCACGACGGCGAAGCCATCGAACAGGGCGCTTAGCTCGACCAAATGTAGCTCCAGCTGGGAAGTAAACGCATTAGTAGCCGAGAAAACTCAGCGGATTCAGCTCGCCTTTGAACAACGGCACTTTGAACCACACCTCGAACATCATGAAAAAAATCGCGTTGATGACCACGCCGACGGCGATGCCCTTCCACCACGAATATTTGCCGAGCCAGATCATGAAGATCGCGATGTAGATCGCCGATGCCACGTAAATTCCGATGAACTTGATGCACAGAACATAGAGCGCCGCTGGCAGCAGCACCGTTAGCACGCGCTTGAATGGACCCCATAGGACGAACGGCTTTCCCGCGCCGGACTTGGCTCGTACCGCTTGCGCGAGCGTCACCACACTCGCGATGCAAATCAGCAAGCCGATGTAGAACGGAAAGTAACCCGATTGCGGCCCGTCGCTGGCCCACTTCGAGCCCAGGCGGTAGCTGTCGTAAACGACGATCGCACCGAGGGTAAACAGAATCAGCGCGACCGCGATTTCGACGGAGCGCGTCGACACGCTTGCACGATCACTTTCTTCAGCGGTTCGCTGATTGTTATCCATAGGTTGCAGCGAGGTAAAGCGAAATGCCAAGCGAAGACCACGCGCAGTGCGCGGTCTTCTTCGGCTGACTAGGGCTTGGCCAGGAAGCCGGCTTCGCGCATCAACTCGCGGTGCGTCGTTTCGGTTTTCTCGACCCACTTTGCATAGTCGGGGCCGCTCATGAAAGTCTGGTTGAACGCGCCGTCTTCCATGAACTTCTTCCACTCGGGCGTCTCGCGCACTTTCTTGAACAATTCGACGTAGTAGTCGACCTGGTCTTTGCTGACTCCG
>JACCZX010000277.1 GCA_013695705.1 Burkholderiaceae bacterium
GTCTATCTGATCAGCGGATTTCGCTGGAGCTTTTACGGTACGTCCGACGTCGGCGTTGAGTTAAGTCTTGCGATGACGCTGGCATTCTTTGCGATCTGCCTGGCGATCGTCGCCTGGATATTCAGGACCGGGTATCGGTTAAAGAACTAAGGGCGCGTTTGTTGCGCCGGCGCAGGAAGCGGGAACAGGGTCTGGAAGCGCTTGACGATCGACTTGTTGCCCTCGACTTGCACTTCACCCGAGCGCAATGCATCGGCAAGCCTGTGCCCGCCGTAGACCAACGCGGCCAACGTATCGGCCTCGGCCTCGATGATGGCATTGGGCTGGCTTGCCGGGCCGCGTACAAGGTCCAACTGGCCCCCTGCAATGTCCGCGTGAAAACAGTCATTGCCCAGTCTCAATTCAATGCTCGCCTCAAGTCCGGCAGCCGCCTGAGCGTCGAACATCGTTCTAAACGAGAGAATCAGCGCATCGACGCTGATCGGATTGCCGTGCGGGAGGCGCGGCGATTGAGCGGCCCATCGGCCCAGCGCCATGATGACGGGCTCGAGCTGCATTCCCCAGTCGGTCAGTTCGTAGACCCACGCAGCGGCGGGAGGGGACAGCTTGCGGCGACGAACGATCGAAGCCTGCTCGAGTTCGTCGAGTCGCTGCGCGAGAACATTCGGGCTGATGCTCGGCAGGCCGCTCCGCAGGTCAGTAAAGCGTTTTGGGCCTAGCACCAGTTCGCGCACCACCAGCAGCGCCCAACGCTCTCCGATCAGGTCGAGCCCGTGCGCCGCCGCGCATCCGTCGCTATAGGTACGGTTGTTACTGCGTTGAATCGCCTCGATCGGTTTCATTGCCATGTGTCGACTTTACGATAGTTGTCCTTTATTAGCAATTAATAGTTGCACTTTAGGACTACGTGGAGTTACGCTGCGATTCCAATAACGAAGTAAGAGAGGAACAGTCATGCCCCAAATCGATGCCTATCTGATGTTCAACGGCGACTGCGCCGAAGCCATGCGCTTCTACGAGAAAACGCTCGGGGCAAAGCTGGAGGCGATGATGACTTACGCCGAATCTCCCGATCCGGCGATGTGCGGGAACATGCCTGCCGGCGGCGCTGACCGGATCATGCACGCCAGCCTCGACATCGACGGACGCAGACTGATGGCCTCCGACTATGCGCCGGGCCAACCCGCCGAAGCGATGAAGGGATTCTCGCTCTCGCTGTCTTATCCGTCGGTCAATCAAGCGCGCGGCGTCTTCGATGCGCTGTCGGCAGGCGGCAAGGTCACCATGCCGATGCAGAAGACCTTCTGGGCCGAAGGGTTCGGAATGCTAATCGACCGCTTCGGCACACCGTGGATGTTCAACGCAGGCATGCACGAGGTTGAAGAGTCTTCATCGCGTGAACAATCAACCGCAGATACCCACTAATCACGGAGGATTGGATGAACTACGTTGACGGTTTTGTAGTACCCGTTCCGAAAAAAAATCTGGCGGCGTATCGACGCCTATCGCAAAAGGCCGGCAAGGTCTGGCGTGAGTATGGCGCTCTCGAATACAAAGAGTGCGTCGGTGACGACGTGAAGCCGGGAAAGCTCACGTCTTTCCCGCAGAGCGTCAAGCTCAAGCCCGGCGAAACGGTCATCTTCGCGTGGATTATTTATAAGTCACGCGCGCATCGCGACAAGGTCAACGCCAAGGTCATGAAAGATCCGCGCCTGGCCGACATGATGGATCCGAAGTCGCTGCCTTTCGACGCCAAGCGCATGTTCTTTGGCGGATTCAAGACCTTTGTCGAAGCTTGACCATGCACCCTGAGAAGGCGACGCCATGGCGGTGCTTGTAAAAGAAGAAGCGCTCGCGCGAGCCCTGGCTCGCGCGCTGCTGGTACTGCGAATCACGCACGGACTTTTTCTGCTGCAATGGGGCGTAGAAAAATTCGTCGCGCTGCAGTCGCGTAGGTAGGGCGCAGGTCAGGCAGTCGATGTCGACTAGAAACCCGGCGTCTAACTGAAACTACGAGGAGGGTCGACGATGAAATTTATGGTGATAGTCAAAGCCAACAAAGATTCAGAAGCTGGCGTCATGCCGAGCAAGAAGATGCTGACCGAGATGGGAAAATACAACGAAGAGTTGGTCAAGGCTGGCGTTATGCTTGCTGGCGAGGGACTGCATCCGACGTCGAAAGGCAAGCGCGTTGGGTTCGCTGGTACGAAGCGCACGGTGATCGACGGACCCTTTGCCGACACCAAGGAACTGACTGCGGGCTTCTGGCTCTGGCAGGTGCGCTCGATGGACGAAGCGATTGAATGGCTCAAGCGCGCGCCGTTCGATGACGGAGCCGAGATAGAGCTCCGCCAGGTATTCGAGGCGGAAGACTTCGGCACCGAATTCACGCCCGAGCTCCGGGCGCAGGAAGAGCGTCAGCGCGTGCAAGCCGAACTGAACAAATCGAAGGGCCGGTAACAAACGCCTTTACCCGCGTCAATTTGCGGCATGGCGTGAATCGCGTGCGCTCGGGGCACCGCCACACGGCAGGCTTCACGACGCGACGTGATGCGATTAAAGCGTGACCAGATAAAAAACGATGCCGCCAGCAAGCGCTGCCAGCGCGGCGGCACGCAGCCGAATCGTAGTGCCGTCTTCGGCCGCAGGTGCGGATAATCCGAGCTTGTCTCCGGTCAGCATGGGCGTGATCAAGTCTTCGCGCCGGGCCAGTAAATAGAATGCAATCGCGGCGACGTGCAACGCCGTGAGGGCGACCACCAGCCATCTGTTGTAGTAGTGCAAGGTCGATAAACGGTTGCTGGTTGCGCTGGAAATGAACTTGACCCATGGGCCTTCGGTAAAACTGCCGTCGTTGGTGAACGGGCCGATTGTTGCCTGCACTGCCAGCACAGTCAGCAGCGCATAAACCGACAACGTGCCGATGTCGCTATGCCCGGCGCTGACTCGCGTCACTTCAGATTCCTGCGAGCGCAGCGTGCGCCACGTACGCGATGGCGACGGCAGAAAGTTTACGAAGCGCGCGTAATGCGAGCCGGTAAAACCCCATAGCAGGCGAAACACCAGTAAAGAAAGAATCGTGTAGCCCGAGCGGAAGTGCCACTCGAGCCAGTCACCGCCCAGCTTGCCGGTGGTGAACGAGAAAACGACCAGTGCCGCCAGCAGCCAATGAAAAAGCCGCGTCGGCAAATCCCAGATTCGAACTCGTACACTCGCCTCGATCATTGTGATGGCGAGCGGGTTACGGTACGACTTGTTGATCGTCCTCGCGCTTAACCGGTTTCACAAGGTCTTCGCGTTTGATGCCGAGATACATTGCGATCGCCGCCGCGACGAACACCGACGAGTAGATCCCGAACAAAATACCGATGGTCAGCGCAAGTGCGAAGTAGTGCAGCGCCGGCCCGCCGATGAACAGCATTGAGAGCGCCATCGCCAATGTGCAACCGTGCGTAATGATCGTGCGCGAAACAGTCGCTGTGATCGCCGAATCGATGACCTCGATCACGGTGGCGCGGCGCATTTTTTTGAAGTGCTCACGCACACGATCGAAGATGATGACCGACTCGTTGACCGAATAACCGAGTACCGCGAGCACCGCGGCCAGCACCGGCAGCGAAAACTCCCAGCCGAAGATCGAAAACATGCCGACCACCAAGATGACGTCGTGCAGATTGGCGACGATCGCCGCGACCGCGAACTTCCACTCGAAGCGGAAGGCGAGGTACACCATGATGCCGATTACAACCATCAGCAAGGCGAGCAAGCCGTCCTGAGCGAGCTCCGCGCCCACCTGCGGCCCAACGAATTCGACGCGACGCAATTCGACATTGGGGTTCTGCGCACGCAACGTTTCCATCACGCGCTCGGCCTGCTGGCCCGAGGTGAAGCCCTGACGCAGCGGCAAACGAATCAGCACGTCGCGTGAAGTGCCAAAGTTCTGCACCTGAAATTCGCCGCTCGCCTGCTGCTCAACCGCGCCGCGGATCTGTTCGAGCTGCGCAGCCTCTTTGTAAGCAACTTCCATCACCGTACCGCCGGTGAATTCGATCGACAAATTGAGGCCGCGGAATATCAGGAAGCCGACGGCGAGCAGAAACGAGATCGCCGAGATCGCGTTCAGGATCAGCGAATACCGCATGAAAGGAATCGTGCGGCGGATCTTGAAAAATTCCATTCTGGTTCCTGAACGATATCGAGATTGACTGCGGAGCGGTTATTTCGCGCCGACCGGAGTTGCAGCGCCGGGCTTCCACACCTGGCCGATCGAAATCGCAGGCAGTTTCTTGCGCGTGCCGTAGTACAGATTGACCATCGCTCGAGACACATACACCGCCGAGAAAATCGACGTCAGAATTCCAAGCACGTGCACCACCGCGAAGCCGCGCACCGGCCCTGACCCGAACGTCAGTAGCGCAAGGCCGGCAATCAAAGTCGTGATGTTCGAGTCGAAGATCGTCGCGAACGCCTTGTCATACCCGTCGTAGATCGCCTGCTGCGGCGTTCGGCCACCGCGCAATTCCTCGCGCACGCGCTCGTTGCTCAGCACGTTGGCGTCAATCGCCATGCCGAGCGTCAGCGCAATCGCCGCAATGCCGGGCAGCGTTAACGTCGCCTGCAATAGCGACAGCAGGGCGATCAACAGCATCAGGTTGACGGTGAGCGCGGCGACCGAGATCAATCCGAATACGCGGTAGTAAACAATCATGAACAGCGCGATCGCTGCGAAACCGTACAGCGTCGATTTAAATCCGCGGTCGATGTTTTCCGCGCCCAGGCTTGGGCCGATCGTGCGTTCCTCGATGATTTCCATCGGCGCCGCCAGTGACCCCGAGCGGATCAACAGCGCGAGGTCGGTGGTTTCCTGGATCGTGAAGCGGCCGGTGATGCGCCAGTTGTTGCCAAGCTCGCTCTGAATCGTGGCCACCGAGATGGCTTCGCCCTTGCCTTTTTCGTACAGCACGATCGCCATGAGGCGGCCGATGTTTTCACGCGTCGCCGCGCGCATCGCGCGCCCACCCGCTTCGTCCATTCGCACCGCAGTGGCCGGCTGTTGGTTTTCGTCCAGCGTGGCCGAGGCGCCATTTAATTGATTGCCGGTTGCGATCACTTCGCGCTTCAGCGGCACCTGTCGTATGCCCCCGCCCGCAGTGCGTTCGGGCACGCTGACCGCGCCCGAAGTTCCGGCGGCCATCGCATCCTGGTCGACCAGACGAATTTCAAGCGTAGCGGTGCGGCCGAGAAGCGTCTTGGCGCGCGCCACGTCCTGCACGCCGGGAAGTTGCACGACGATGCGATCCGCACCCTGCTGCTGAATCACCGGCTCCGCGACGCCGAGCTCGTTGACGCGGTTATGCAGCGTCGAGATGTTCTGCCGCAGCGCAGAGTCCTGGATTTCGCGTTGCGCTGCCGGCGTCAACGCGGCAACCAGCGCGAGGTCTTCGCCTTGACCCGTTTCACGCAATGCGAGCTCGCCCACCTGCGTGCGGAGCAAGTCCTGCGCGCGCGCGCGCATTTCCTGATCGCGAAACCGGATCTCGATCGACGCCGGTGTCTTGTTGATGCCCGAATGACGAATGCTTCTTTCGCGCAGCTGAGTGCGGATATCGGACGTAAGAGTATCGAGGCGCTTGTCGATTGCCGCGCGCATGTCGACCTGCAACAAGAAGTGCACACCGCCGCGCAGGTCAAGGCCCAGATACATCGGCAGCGCGTGAACGCCGACCAGCCAGCTCGGTGTGTTCGAAATCAGGTTGAGCGCAACCACGTACGCAGGCTCTTCGGGATTGGGGTCGAGCGCGCGCTGGATCGTATCCTTTGCTGTCAACTGCGTGTCGGTGTCGGCGAAGCGCACGCGCACGGTCGAGTTGGGTCCGATCGTGTCAAAGAACACGCCTGCATTCGGTATCTGCGCGTCTTTCAGGATCGTTTCGACACGCGACATCAATGCGGTGTCGATCCGCACCGTCTGCCTGCCGGAGGAAACCTGAACCGCGGGCGACTCACCATAAAAATTCGGCAGCGTGTAAATCGCGCCCAGAATGAGCGCGATCACGATGCCGATGTACTTCCAGAGCGCGTAGCGGTTCATACGTGCGGTTTGCTGTTGGGATCAGGCCGGCTTGAAAGTGTCTTTCGGCAACAGGGTCTGCACCGACATTTTCTGCATCGAGATCTGCACCGGCTGGCCATTGACCGCAGCCACCTGAACCGTGACGAATTGATCGTTGATCTCGGTGATCTTGCCGACGATGCCGCCGGCGGTGATGACCTCGTCGCCCTTTTTCAACCCATCGGCCATCGACTTGTGCTCCTTCTGGCGCCTGACCTGCGGTCGAATCATGAAAAAGTAGAAGACGACAAAGATCAGCACCATAAAGCCGATCGACATCATCGATGAGTCGGAGCCGCCCTGAGCAGCCGGCGCAGCTTGTGCAAATGCGTTACTGATGAAGAACATGATGATGGCCCTTTGGGAAGCGAGCTAAATGCAACCGACGGCTAAATGTGGCGCGCGATTATAACGGCGGCTCGGTCAGACACCGCGTCCGCGGTCGCGCGCGAACTCAGCTCGAAACTGCGTGTAACGCTGGGTGACAATGGCGTCTCGCGCCTGCCGCATCAAGTTCAGGTAATAGTGCAGGTTATGAATCGTATTCAATCGTGCGCCCAGAATTTCATTGACCCGCTGCAGGTGATGCAGGTAGGCGCGGGTAAAGCTTCGACACGTCGGGCAGGCGCAGGTTTCATCGGGTGGCGCAGTGTCGGCAATGTAACGGCTGTTACGCAGCTTTAGGTCGCCGTAGCGGGTGAACAGCCACCCGTTGCGCGCGTTGCGCGTCGGCAGCACGCAGTCGAACATGTCGATGCCGACACCGATCGCTTCGATCAGATCTTCGGGCGTGCCAACGCCCATCAGGTAGCGCGGTTTTTCGTACGGCATCTGCGGCGCCGTGTGCGTCAGGATGCGCAGCATCTCTTCTTTGGGCTCGCCCACCGAAAGTCCGCCGATTGCGTAGCCCTCGAATTTCATGTCGCTGAGCCGGGCCAGTGATTCGTCGCGCAGTGATTCGAACATACCGCCCTGCACAATGCCGAACAGATTGTTGGAACTTCCCAGTCGACTGAACTCGCTCGCACTGCGCTGCGCCCAGCGCAGCGACAAGAGCATCGAAATTGCCGCTTCGTCGTGCGTCACGCTCCGGTCTTCGATCTGATAGGGCGTGCATTCGTCGAACACCATGGCGATATCCGCGTTGAGCACGTGTTGAATCCGCATCGATTCCTCGGGTGTAAGCAGCAATCGATCACCGTCGACTGGAGAGGCGAACCGAACGCCATCCTCACTGACCTTGCGTAGTTTTCCAAGGGAGAAGACCTGGAACCCGCCGGAGTCGGTAAGCAGCGGTAGCGCCCATCCCATGAAGCGATGCAGGCCATGGTGCGCGGCAATGACGTCCAGGCCCGGACGCAGCCACAAGTGAAACGTGTTGCCGAGAATAATTTGCGCGCCGAGGTCGATCAGCTCATCGGGCGCCATCGCCTTTACGGTGCCGTACGTACCCACCGGCATGAACACTGGTGTTTCGATGGCGCCGTGCGAGAGGGCCATCCGACCGGTACGCGCCGCGCCGTCGCGTGCGACCACCTCGAACGCCAGACTCATGGCGCGCGCTCGAGCAACATTGCGTCGCCGTAGCTGAAGAAGCGATAACGCTGTTCGATCGCGTGAGCATAAGCGTCCCGCATGCGATCGACTCCGGCAAATGCGGAGACGAGCATCAGCAAGGTCGACTTCGGAAGATGAAAATTAGTCAGCAGCAGATCGGTGACGCGAAATCGATATCCCGGCGTAATGAAGAGCGCGGTTTCGCGCGCACCTGCGCGTACTCGAGCTGTTGTGCGTTCGGCGGCGGACTCAATGGCACGCAGGCTCGTGGTGCCGACTGCAATGACGCGGCGGCCGGCGACGCGTGCTTCATTGACTGACCGCGCGGCCGCGTCGGAGATCTCGTAGCGCTCCGAGTGCATCCGGTGCTCCGAAATCCGTTCGACTCGCACCGGCTGGAACGTGCCGGCGCCGACGTGCAGCGTTACGTGCGCAAATTCGACGCTGCGTTCCTGCAAACGAGCCAATAGCGCGTCGGTGAAGTGAAGGCCCGCGGTAGGCGCGGCAACCGCACCTGGGCGGTTGGCATACACGGTTTGGTAGCGCAGTGCGTCCTCCGAATCGGGGGCGTGGTCGATATACGGCGGCAGCGGCACAAGACCGTGCTGTTCAAGTACATCGTGTACGTCGCGATTAAAGCGCAGCAGGAAAAAGTCATCCTGCCTGCCATCGACGATCGCGTGCACCATGTCGTCGAAAATCAGCCGCGTTCCCAGCGCCGGCGTGTGACTTGTGCGCACCATCGCCAGCGCGAGCGTCGGTTCGAGCACGCGCTCGATCAACGCCTCGACCTTGCCGCCGCTCGGCTTGCGCCCCCGCAACCGTGCATTCACCACCTTGGTGTCGTTGAACACCAGCAAGTCACCGGGCCGCAGCAGCGACTCGATATCGCCGAAGCAACGGTCTTCGAATTCGTGGCGCGCAACATGCAGCAATCGACTCGCCGCACGATCCGCGAGCGGCCGCTGCGCAATCAGGTCTGGCGGCAAAAAAAAATCAAAATCGGCGAGTGTGAGTTCGGTCTCTGGACGAGGCGTTGCGACTGTGGTCATAGCCCCACTTGACAACGTTTCGCGCGCACCAGCAGCTCATAGAGCATTTCGGAAGCGAGTCCGTGCAGAACGAGTCGATAGCCCGCGCGAAGGGTCGACTCCGGCACGATAGGGTGTTTGTTGTTAAGAAGGACCATGTTTTGCGGCTGCTGCAATATGCGGGCGCAGTAGATTGCGATCGTCTCATCGAGCTGCAGCGAGTTGGTCGCTCGCCAGAAATCGTGATCGGTGAGAAAGATTTGATACGCCGGAGTGAAAAGCTCGATGGCCGTTTGCAAATCGATGTAGTTGTGCCACCGATCCGGCATCTCCTCGATTCCAAAGTTACCTTCACTGATGCCGTCGAAGTCGAGTCGCGGCGGTGGTTCTACGTCTCTGTTCTGGGTCTTCAACTCACGATTCAAGTTAATCACGAAGTTAAAGAGGTTCAAGTCATGCTTCAGGAAAAGTTCGTCCCGAATGTGATCGAGGTTGGTCGGTCGCAGCGGATTTAGCGGCACGACGGTGCCGGGAGTATTGCGGGCAATGAAGTCGAGGACCTCGCTGCCGATGTGAAGATGGCGCAGGATGAGCCAGGTTGCCTGCGGGCTGACGAATGTGCGCAAACCCCAGGAGAGGAACCGATGCAGTAGGCGCGAGGAAGTAAACGCCTTCGGCAAAACCGTCTTCACCAACTGGAACACGATGATGGTCAGGCGCGCGAGCGGCCGCACGATCGGCAGGCCGAACTGGCGGCACCACGAGCTCGAGTCGATCAGCCAGGCACACTTCACATCGGGATCGATCGGCGTGCTCTGATCGAGATAAAGCGCGAGCCATGGGTTGGGATCGCGCGGATCGTGCTCTACGGTGTTGAAGTCGACCTTGTGCTTCATCGCGCATCGATCCGAATCGCGTTGAGCTGCATCAGGTACAGCTCAGCCGTATTGCGCGCGGTGGCAACGATGTCATCGACCGCTGCAGCGCCGTCGACTTCGAGCGCGATCCCGGCGCATTCAAGCCAGCGCGCAAGATGGTTCACGTCATTTTCTCCGTGATAGTGAAGAAATCTCACGGCTTCAAGCGGCAGGCGAAGTTGTTGTCTGATTGCGGGCAGCAGTGCCGGCACGATGCGCTGGCCGGTGCCTTCTATGACGTACATGGCGCCCAGCAGGCCCACTGGATTCGGCTGTTCGGCCCGGGCATGCAGGTAAGCATTCAACGCTTCGCCTCCCGCGTTGCGCTGCAGCCGATCGATGCTCGTAACCGACCCTCCAGCTCGCCGATAGTCGTCGAATAAAATTCGGAAATCGTATTGTTCCTCGCCGGCGTGAACGGTGACGAGCTCGCGCAGCCTTGCGAAGCGGTCATCGAGATGAGCGACGGCCTTGCGCATCCAGATGCTTCCCTGTTGCACCTGCGGAATCCAGTCTTCCATCCACCGCAGGATGTCGTCATCCGTGACGTTGCCGGCGGTGATGCGTGAAACGATGATCGAGCGCCAAGCGCGCGACCTATAGCTGTGCCACACCTCGGCGAGCTCCACGAGCAGTCTGCGCGTGAGCGGATCTTTCACAGAGTCGGGGTCATGCGGCGGTGCCGGCAGCGGAAGCGTCTGGTCAGCAGGTGAACGCCACTCGGCGCTGCGAGGCTGCGGGTGCGCAACTTAAGCAGAACGTAACCGACAGTAAAGCGGCTCGATTCGGGAACGAAGCAGAGAATTCGCTCGCCGGGCTTAACGCGGCGATCCTGCAGAAAGTCGTGCAGCATCACGAAGATCGAAGCTGCGCCGGTATTGCCGCGCCATTTGAGGTTGCTGTACCAGCGCTCGTCCGGAATCGTCAGCCCTGCTTTATCCAGCAGATCGCGCACCACGGGGGCAAAGCGCTGCGATGAGTAGTGACACAGAAAGTGATCGATGCGCGCCGGATCGATCCAGCCCGATTGCGTAAGCCGCACATACTCATGAATCGCGACATCGAAAAGATTCGGCAACAGCCGGATGTTCTGACGCAGCGCATATGCGCCATCCGCTTCAGCCGCTGCGAACGACTCGTAATCGAGATACGACTGCGACGACTTGGCCGCAAGACCGACTTGCATGCACACCGGATAGTCGCCGCCGAACGAACGCAAGTGCACGTCGAGCAGCTTCAATGGATGTGTGCCGCACGGCTCTCGCTCGAGCAGCCATGCACCGGCTGCATCGGACAACATCCAGCGCAGAAAATGCGCGTCGAAGTCAATGTCGTAGCCGCGGCTGGCGAAGCGCGAGCGCTTGAACAATCGCGAGGGCACTTCGCTCGTCGCCACCAGAGCTCGATTGATCCGCGCGCCGTCGAGCGCCATGGCGGCGTGCTCCAGCGCCGCCAGTCCCGCTGCGCACACACCGGAGTGGCTGCTGGTCGCCATCGGCGGCGATGCGAGCTCGCCCTGCACCATGTTGGCAAAGCCGGGCAGCGTCGCGTCGCCGCCGGCGGTACCTGTGCACAGCATCTGGATGTCTCCCAGCGTCAGGCCCGCACTGTCGATGCAGGTGCGTACGGCTTCAGCGGCCATGTAGGCGGCGCTGCATCGTGTCTCGCCGTCCGGGCCGGTCGCGTAGTAGCGGTGCTCTATGCCATTGTCGGCAAGCATGCGCTGTTTCAATCGCGAGGACTTACCGTTGAGCGGCGCGATGAACTTGTCTATGCACTCGTTGCTGACCGGCTCGCCCGGAAAGTAGGAACCTGTCGAGGTGATGTAGACGTGCCTGAAGGGGTGAGGGCTCACACGACGAACTTTTTGGTGCCGGGCGAGGGAATCGAACCCACACTCTGTTGCCAGAACCGGATTTTGAGTCCGGCGCGTCTACCAATTCCGCCAGCCCGGCTCAATTGGGACGCGATTATCACATGGTCTTAATCGCGTAAGCATGTTGGGTTCACTTCAACTTGTATCGTGGCGGCTGCCGATCGAGCGGTCAATGTGCGAGGAAGAATGTCTATGGTTCCCGACAGAACAGGACTTGTGGCCGTCGTGTTTATCTTAAGTTGCGGACTTGCCCGGGATGTCCCGGCGCAACAGCTCAAGCCGGGGGAATTTGTTCGTGAGTTCGGCCGGGGAGAACTTGTCATCACGCGAGAGAACAAGCGCGGCCTGCATTTTATTTTGTACGCGAGCGGCAAAAACGCGCACACGTGTGGGCTGGAGGGTGAGATTCGTGAAGACGTCGCAGCGCTTAACGAGCCGGGAAGTAGCGCGCCTTGCAAGGTGCGGTTCAGGATCATTCCGGTTGGGATTCGAGTGAGCGTCGAAGAAAATCCTGAGACGTGCCGCCAGCTCTGCGGGATCCGCGAAGGTTTCGACGGGGACTATGAGAAGCCAGCGTTAGGCTGCACGCCGACCGCCCTTCGGGCGACTCGAACTGCGTTCAAACGAGCCTATGACGTGAAGGCCTACACCAAAGCCCGTTTGTTGCTCGAACCTGTGCTGACCCGGTGTGCGAGGACGTTGTCGGCTATCCAGTGGGGGCAGAGCCTCAATGATGTCGCTATCGCGCAATATCGGTCCGGCGACTTGAAGGCGTGCCGCAGGACACTGATGGGTTTCGGACCGGATCTGGAAGACACGGAAGAAGAGGTGCACCGAAACTTGCTGCCGTCCGATGCCGAGAACTGGTGGCCGGTTGTCAGCGCGGCACGCACGAACATGAAGCTTTGCAGAGCCTCACGCTGACCGTCGAATGCCGGCAGCGGCGCCTGTCTCAAACTTCGAGATTGTCGATCAGCCGCGTCGTGCCGAGCATTGCTGCGGCAAGCACCACCAGTGGCTCGCCAGCTGCGACTTCCTCGCAGGTTGCTTCGCGCAGATCACGCCGGCGGCGCAACGCGAGGTAATCGACTTTCCAACCGGCCGCTGCGAGCTCATTGCGGCTGTCGCGTTCGATCCCGGCGATGTCATGATCGCCTGCAACCACACGGTCGCGAACTTTATTGAGCAAGCGGTACAAGTGCGGGGCCTGCGCGCGTTCGGTCGGCGACAGGAACCGGTTGCGTGACGACAGCGCAAGACCGTCGTCGTCGCGTACCGTCTCGTGCGGGATGATCTCGGTTGGCAGCGCGAATTGCCGGCACATGCTGCGCACGATCATCAGCTGCTGATAATCCTTCTTGCCGAATACTGCCACCTTGGGCTGCACGCACGACAGCAGCTTCAGCACGACGGTGGTCACTCCCACGAAAAATCCCGGCCGAAACTCGCCTTCCAGAATGTCCCCGAGGTCCGACGGCGGATTGACCCGGTAATTTTGCGGCTCTGGATACATTTCCTTTTCGTTTGGTGCAAACAAGACGTAGACGTCGTTGCGCTCCTGCAATTTTTCAATATCGTCCTGCAGCGTGCGCGGATACTTATCGAAATCCTCGTTCGGGCCGAACTGCAGCCGGTTGACGAAGATCGACGCCACCACCGGATCGCCGTGCTGACGCGCAAGCCGCATCAGCGCCATATGCCCTTCGTGCAGATTTCCCATCGTGGGTACGAACGCGGCACGATTCTGACCACGCATCTGGTCGCGCAATTCCTCGATCGAGTGAACGACTTTCATGCGGCAAGGTTGAAGTATTCGCGCCGCCCGCGCATCTTTTCGATGCGGGACAACAACAGCTCGAAGTCATCATCGCGCTCGATCGGATTTAGGTTCTCGGTGTTCACGATCAGCACCGGCGCGCCGTCGTACTGATGGAAGAAACGCGTGTAGCTGTCCGACAGCGCACGTAGATATGTCTCTGAAATGCCGGACTCCACTGGATTGCCGCGCCGGATGACGCGCTCGACCAGCGTGTCGGGCGAGGCTTGCAGGTAGATGACGAGATCGGGTAGCGGCGCCTGCGGCCTCAACTGCTTGAAGATCTGCTCATACAATTTCAGCTCGTCGTCGGCCAGGTTCAACCGCGCGAATAACGGATCCTTCTCAAGCAGAAAGTCTGCTACCACCGACGACCGGAACAAATCGAGCTGAGTAACTTCGCCGAGTTGTTGCACGCGCTGAAACAGGAAAAACAACTGGGTCGGCAGCGCGTAGCGTGCCTGGTCGCGATAAAAGCGCTCGAGGAACGGATTGGCGTCGGGCTGCTCCAGCAGTGCGTGCGCCGAGTATCGCAGCGCAAGCTTGCCGGCGAGCGAGGTCTTGCCCGCTCCAATTGGGCCCTCAATCACTACATAGTGATACTTGCTAGCCAGCGTCAGCGTCACGCGTGGCGGTCTCGTCGAGCAACTCAACGCGTTGATCGGACACCGCTCGCAGAAAATCGCTGGCGGCGCCCTGGCCTGGAATGGCAATTTCCGGTGCGAGATCGAGCAGCGGTTTGAGGACGAAGGCGCGCTGATGCAAGCGAGGATGCGGCAACGTCAGCGGTGTGCTTTGGATAATCATCTCGCCGAGCAACAGCAGATCCAGATCGACGTTGCGCGGCGCATTCTTTTTTGCCCCGGGCCCGCGGCGCTTGCGGCCGAGCATCAACTCTATATCGAGCAGATGCAGCAGCAGCCCGTACGGTTCAAGCGACGTCTCCAGCTTTGCTACCGCATTTAGATAATCGGGCCCGGACGCTTCGATCGGTGCCGACATGTAGAACGGTGAAACCGCCGCCAACTCGGACTGTTCGAGCGAGCGCAGCGAGTCGAAAGCAGCCTTCAGCGAGTCGACCAGATCACCCTGGTTGGCGCCCAGTCCGATGTAAGCGGTTCTTTTCATTCTTATTCGCTTGAAGCGCCACTTGCTGCGCCGTCCCCCGTCCGGCCGCGCCTACGCCGGCGGCGCCGTGTCCCCGTTCCTACCCCTGCCACTGGCGTTGAGCCCTTCTCACTTGCGGCTTCAACGATGAGTTGTTCCCGTTCTTCAGGACTCGCCTGTACGAAGCGAGTCCACCAGTCGCCCAGCGCCACTGGCATTTCATCGGCCGCGGAGCGCAAAAGCAGGAAATCATAACCGGCTCGAAAGCGCAGGTGTTCGACCAGCCGCAACGGTGACCGGCCGGTGCGCCGTTCAAAACGCGGCTGCAGTCCCCAGATTTCGCGCATGTCGGCGACAAAGCGGCGCTGAATCGCAAGCTTTTCGGTCTGCGCGTCTATCGTTTCGTCGATCGCGAGATTCAGCGCCGGAATCCGATTCTCGTCATTGGCCAGGCGCGCGTTCCATTTGACGAGAACGTCGTTCCAAAGCAGCGTGGCGAACAGAAACCCAGGTGAAATCGACTTGCCCGCGCGCACACGTTCGTCGGTGCGCGATAGTGCGAGCATCACGAACCGCTCGCCGGCGGGTTGTTCCAGGATTACATCGAGCAGCGGCAGCAAGCCGTGGTGCAAGCCTTCGGCGCGCAGCCGCGTGATGCACGCCACGGCGTGGCCGCTGGTGAGTAGCTTCAGCATCTCGTCGAATAAGCGCGCTGCCGGCACGTTTTCGATCAGGTCGGCCATCCGGTGAATCGGTTCGCGCGTGGCTTCGTCGATTGCAAAGCCGAGCTTGGCGGCGAAGCGCACTGCGCGCAGCATGCGCACCGGGTCCTCGCGGTAGCGTTCGGCCGGATCACCGATCATCCGCAGCCGTCGCGCACGCAGATCCTTGACGCCCTCGTGATAGTCGAGCACTTCGCCTGTAGTCGGGTCGTAGTACAGCGCATTTATGGTGAAGTCGCGCCGCGCCGAATCCTCGTTCTGCTCACCATAGAGGTTGTCGGACAGCACGCGGCCATGCTCGTCGATCAGGCGGTCAACGTTGACCAGCGCACGAAATGTCGAGACCTCGATCGTTTCCTGGCCGAACATCACGTGTACCAGCTTGAAGCGACGGCCGATGATGAAGGCGCGCCGAAAGTGCGACTTGATCTGCTCCGGTGTGGCGTCGGTCGCGATGTCGAAATCCTTAGGTGCGATGTCGAGCAGCAGGTCGCGCACTGCGCCGCCGACGATGTAGGCACGATGGCCGGCTTTCTGCAGCGACTCGCAGACCCGCAGCGCAGAGCGTGAAACCAGCTCGCGGTTGATACTGTGTTCGGCAGCGGGAATTCGCTTTGGCTCGCGTCCGGCGCGCTTTGGCTTGCGCTTGAAAAGCGTTTGAACTCTTGCAATGACGCGCTTGATCATGCCGCCGTTTGTGTCGTTGCCCGCACGAACAGTTCAAGCGTCGGCCAACCACGCTCCTTCGCGATTGCCAGCAGTCGCGCATCACCATTGGTCACGACCGGCTCCGTGGCATGCTCGAGCAGCGGCAGGTCATTGATCGAATCGCCGTAGCAAATCGTAGTTGTGTCCTCCCAGCTGCGCCCGCGTGCGGCGAGCCATTCACTGACCTTGCGCACCTTGCCGTCCTGGTACGTATGAGTGCCAACGTAGCCCCCGGTAAAACGATCCCCGCTCGTTTCGGGCTGCACCGCCAGGACGTGCTCGATTCCAAACTCGCGCGCGATCGGAGTGACGACGTAAGCGTTGGTGCCCGTAACCAACGCCAGTTCGTCGCCGCGCTTGCGGTGCGATTCGACCAGTGCCAACGCTTCGCTGCGAATATGCGGGCGTACGTGCTGGTTCATGAACTGGCCATGCCACACGTCGAGCGATGCACGCGGAAACAGCGCCAAAAGCTCCATTTGAAACGCGACATAACCTTCGATATCGAAAGTGCCGGCGCGGTAGGTCCGCGCAAATTCCCTGATGCGGGTCCCGTACACCAACTCATCGAGTCCGCCCTTTTTTACGACGAAATACGACCAGGTATCGGCGCTGTCGATGGGTAGCAGCGTATGGTCGAGATCGAACAGGGCTAATCGCACTCAGGAGGATGAGGGGTCGCAGGCATTGGCGAATATTACGGCGCGGCCGGCTTATCCCGACCCTGAGCCCATTCCCGAACCAGCGGCACAGTAATCGCCCGTTTGATCGACAGCGCATGAACGTCGAGAGCATCGACGACCGCCACCAGAGTTCGCATGTCACGCGGCATGTGCGTCAGCAGATAATCGACCACGTCGGCCGGCAATTCAACTCCGCGCGAGGCGGCGTGCGCCGACAACGCTTGTGCTTTCTCCGCGTCGCTCAACGCGTGGACCTGATACACCAGTCCCCATGCGAGGCGCGTTCGCACGTCGTCGCGCAGATCAAGGTGCATTGGTGCCGAATTGCCGGCGCCGACGAAGCGCGCCGAGTTGGAGCGGATCTCGTTGAGCAACACGAACAGTTGCTGTTGCTGTGATGGGTTGCAAGCATCGACATCGTCCGCAAAGTACAAGTCAAGACGCGCGTCGAATTGCGGCACTTGTGCTTGCGCCACTTCATGGCCGATTGCCTGCAGCAAATGCGAGCGCCCCGCACCTGCCTCGCCCCACAGATAAATAAAGCATTGCCCCTGGCCCGCGGCAACCGTGCGCAGCGCGGCAACGACTTCGGCGTTGCGGCCGACGACAAAGTTATCAAGCGTTGGCCTTGCAGGTTCGATCAGATCGAGCGTCAGCTGGCGCGGGGGAGTCAAGTGAGATACAAACAGGTGAGATACAAACGGAGGAGGAGCGAACGGTTGGCAATTACAATCGCGCCCTTGCTGACGCGAGCGCCTTTTGCAGCGGCGCTTTTCAACACCGATCAAGTTTACCGTCCGCACCGATGACTCAACTCGACTATAAGAAAGCAGGCGTCGACTACGCGAAAATCGATCCGTTAAAGGTGCTCGCGCAGCGCGCGGCGGCTGAAACGGCGAGCAATCTCGAGCGGCACGGTTTGAGCGAAGTTGCCGCGTCGCGCGGCGAGTCCGCCTATGTGGTCGACTGCGGTGATTTCTATCTAGCCTCGATCACTGAATGTCTCGGCACCAAGGCGCTGGTCGCCGACGCGGTGCGCGCGCTTCCAGGTAACAGCACCGGCCGCACTTACTATGATCAGATCGCGCAGGACACGCTGGCGATGGCGATCAACGACATCATCACCGTCGGCGCGACACCGATATCGGTGCATGCCTACTGGGCCAGCGGCGGCAGCGATTGGTTCGCCGACGAAGCGCGCGCGCGCGATCTGGTCGAGGGTTGGAAGCGCGCGTGCGATCTGTGTGGCGTTTCATGGGGCGGCGGCGAAACGCCTGCACTCGCCGGCGTGGTGGAACAGGGCCGGATCGATCTAGCGGCATCGTGCGTCGGCATCGTGCGACCGAAGTCGCGCCTGACGCTGGGCGAGAAGCTCGCCGCGGGCGATGCGATCGTGCTGCTCGAATCGAGCGGCATTCATGCCAACGGAATCTCGCTCGCGCGCAAACTTGCCGAGCGGTTGCCGGACGGCTATGCGGCTCGGCTCGACAACGGCGCGCTGTTCGGCGACGCGCTGCTGGCGCCGACACGGCTGTATTCGCCAATCACCGAAGCGCTCGCCGCTGGCGGCATCGTTCCGCATTACTGCGTCAACATCACCGGCCACGGCTGGCGCAAGCTGATGCGCCATCAGGCCGCGTTCACTTATCGGATCGATGCATTGCCGACGGCTCCACCCGTGCTGCAGTTCATCCAGCGGCACGCCGCGATCGACGACCGCGAGGCGTACGGCACCCTGAACATGGGCGCCGGCTTCGCGCTGTTCGTCGCAAGCGCGGACGCCGAGCGGACCGTTCAAGTCGCGCGCAGTGT
>JACCZX010000313.1 GCA_013695705.1 Burkholderiaceae bacterium
GCAATGCTGTTGGCGGGGGGCCGGCTTTATTAGATCGGCTCGATTCGTTGGACAAGCATTTGCGCGAAGGCATCACATTGAGCAGCGCGACCTCGGGCAGCGCCGGCCTCGACGGTTGAACAACGCACCGTCGCTCGTCCTGCTTGATCTGATGCTGCCCGACATGCCGGGCAATCGCCGCGCGCCTCGCTGAGCGGCACGCAGGAACGCTTCATATCGACACCGCGGACGATGGCGGCACTCGAATCAGTGTGCGGGTGCCGCTGGTCTGCCGGGCCAAAATCGGGGCCATTGACGGATTAGAATGCCAACCCTGAGTACCGTTCATCAACCACTCGTGGAGAACGCATGAACCCAAGCCTACAAACTGCCGCCGGCCATCGCGGCTCGACCGTCGTTGCGCAGGAGCGCAACCGCGTCCTGCGCAACACTTACTGGCTACTGGCACTGTCGATGATTCCGACGGTTCTCGGCGCCTGGGTCGGAATCTCTACCGGTATCGCGCGCGCCATGACGCCCGGTATCAGCTTGATGGTTTTTCTCGGCGGCGCGTTCGGATTCATGTTCGCCATCGAGAAAACAAAAAACTCAGCAGCCGGTGTGCCGATGCTGCTGGCGTTCACATTTTTCATGGGACTGATGTTGTCGCGACTCCTCGGTGCGGTGCTCGGGCTGTCAAATGGGACCAACCTGATCATGGTCGCGTTCGCCGGCACCGGCGCCGTCTTCTTTGGCATGGCTTCCCTGTCGTCGATCATCAAGCGCGACTTGTCGACGATGGGAAAATGGCTTTTCATCGGCGCGATCATGGTTTTCGTGGCGATGATTGCCAACTTTTTCATCCAGTCGAGCGCGCTGATGCTGACGCTGATGGTGCTTGCGATCGGCATCTTTTCGGCGTTCATTCTGTATGACCTGAAGCGCGTGCGCGACGGCGAGGAAACCAACTACATCACGGCCACGCTCGGCGTGTATCTGAGCCTGTACAACGTATTTCAGAGCTTGCTGGCGCTGCTGGGAATCTTCGGCGGCGACCGCGACTGACGCTTTATTAGCTTTCGCTTCAGCTTGCGCTACACACGTCGTACGGCAATCTCGACGTCCATGCCGACGTAGTCAGACGCGGCGCCGAACCAGCTTCCGCTCAACGGCGCCGCGAGTTTTGGATCGCGCGCGAACGCGACTCGAATCAGATTGGGCCCGCGCAACACTGCATTGGTGGGATCAAACGGCACCCACCCTGCGCCCGGCAGATAGACATCAAGCCACGCGTGCGTCGCACCGGCGCCCACCACACCTTCGTCAACGCCGGTATCCAGCGCCGGGTCGTACAGATATCCTGAAACGAAGCGCCCCGCCATGCCAAGACGCCGCACCGCTTCGATCATCAGGAGTGCGTAATCGCGACAGCTGCCCGAGCCGCGCGTGAGCGTTTCATCAGGCGTTTGCGTGCCTTCTTCGTCGCGCACCTCGTACTTAAGGCCGCTTTTTATCGCCTCGGCCATCGACATGAGCAACTCTTTTGTATCAGGCCGCGCCGCCTGCAACAAAAATGGACGCATCCATTCGTACAACCGGCCCGCCGGATCGGGATAGTGCGGCTCCAGCATCGCGCTCAGGTCGCGCCGCTCCTCTGCGCTGTAATCGAACGGCCAGCGTTGTGCGTGTGACGCCAGCAGAAGGCTTTGCGCATTGCCCAGGCGCTGCTGCTCTATCTTGAAATGACATTCGATTTTCAGCTCTGCCGACGCCGATTGCGGCGTCACCAGCGTCACCGAATTGGACTGCGTGTCGAGCACCCAGTCGATGTGCGACGGCACGTTGACGTCAACCCCTGCTTCGATCACCTGAACGTCGTGTCCTTCGCGCGGACGAAACATCAACCGGTGCTGCCCAAACCGCACCGGCTTTCGGTAGCGATACGTGGTGACGTGTTCGACCGTTAGTGCGGTGGACAAGCCCATAGCGGAAGCCAAGGTGCTTGCAACCGGCGTGCTTTCAGCCACCGATTACTTCTTCTTAGCGCTGCGCGTTTTCAATGCAGCTTCCGCGCCGGCGACCTTGTCGTCGATCTTGGCGTCGTAGTCCGCCACTTCGGCCATCGACAATCGATCATCGTTGTTGCGATCGGCAGACTCGAAAAAACCCATGCGTGCGGCGACGACTTCCTTGAACGACAGACGCGAGTCACGGTTCTTGTCGGCTTTGCGCAGCGCCGCCATCAGCAGGTCGACGCGGCCGCGGTCTGGAATCGATTGTATTTCGCTGATCGCTATGAACCCATCGCGATTCCGATCGAGCGCGTGAAATGCGTTGACGATGTCTTTATGGAATTCACCTAAATCGATGTCGCCATCACGATTTAAATCAGCGCGCGCGAAGATCTGCTTGCTGATATCGGGCTGCGTCTGCGCCATCGCAACCGGCGCGAGCAGGACAGCAGCCAGGGAAACTATTAAAAGCCGGGTTTTTATCATCGCTACTACCACCACCATTGCTGACCACTGCTGCCATTGCAATCCCAGATGGCAACGGCAGATCCGCGCTGGGGCTGGCCACCGCCGCCGTCCAGACACTTACCACTGCCATTGCCTCTGATCGACGAGCCATTGACGGCCCACTGTTGATTACCGCCGCCGTTGCACGGCCATGCGATCAGCCGCGAGCCGTTGTTGCGCCTGCCGCCCGCCACGTCGAGGCACATTCCGCCCACCGTCAATTCACCGCGCGGCGTCCACACGAAGCGCTGATTGTTCTTGCCGTGGCAGTTGTACAGGATGGCTTCGGTGCCTTGCTGCACGCGGTCACCCCGCATGTCGAGACACAGTCCGTTGGCGCCGTGCAGCGGGCCCTCACGCCCGCCCCCTTGCGGATACGAGCCCGTCGATGACGGGTAGTAGCCACCACTCGGCGGCTGGTACGCCGGCGCGTTGGGCGGTGGATAGTACGGCTGCGAATTGTCACTGTCGTTGCGACCGCGATTGCCAAGGATCGCAATGCCCGCGAGCGCGGCGGCAGCGGCAAGTGCTGCCCCGGTATTGGACGACTGCGGAGCCGCGGCGGCGGCCGCCGGCGCTTCGTGCGAGACGACGTTAAAAGTGCCCGCGCACCCACTATTGACCCATAATTCACGATTGCTGAGGTCGTAGCCCCAGGTGCGATTGAAGCGGCAGACGCCCGCGCGCTGCGTGACCAGCTCGACCTCGCGCGTGTTACGCGGCAGGCGGTACGTTACGTACTTGCCGTTGGATGCCAGATTCACGGACTGCTCGGCCGCTCGCGCCGGCAACACAGTCGCAGTCAGCACAATCGACACGGCAGCAACCATCGAGCGTCGAACACTGTTTTGAAGCAGCGTCATCGCGTCCCCTTTAGCTTTCAAGCCCGGCCGATTCCGGCAGCCCGAACATCAGATTCATGTTCTGCACCGCCGCGCCACTTGCGCCCTTGCCGAGATTATCGAGGCGCGCAATCAGCAACGCTTGCTCGAGCGCGTCGTTGACATAGACGAACACTTCAAGGTGATTGGTGCCATTGAGCGCTTCGGATTCGAGATAAGCACCATTGCGCAGCGCCGATGTGTCGTTCAATGGACGCACCGCGATGAACGGCTCTTCGGCATAGTGCTCCAGATACGCGGCGTGCAGCGCCTCACCGGTAACGCGGCCGGGCAACTGGCCCGTGTGCAGCGGGACGGATACCAGCATGCCGCGCACGAAATCTCCGACTGAAGGTGCAAACACCGGCGCCCGGTCGAGCAGGCTCATCGTCTGCATCTCGGGCAGATGTTTGTGCGCCAGGTTGAGGCCGTACCAAACGATCGAAGCGGGCTTGTCTTGGCTGCGATAAGCGTCGATCAATTTGCGGCCGCCGCCCGAGTAACCCGACACGGCATTGACCGTAATCAGCGTGCTGGGCGGAATGATCTCGCGCTCGCGCAGCGGCCGCAGCAGAGCGATCGCACCGGTCGGATAGCAGCCCGGATTCGACACGCGCTGCGCCGACGCTATCGTCTTGCGCTGCGTGCGAGTCATCTCTGGAAAACCGTAGACCCAGTTCGGCGCGGTGCGGTGTGCGCTGCTCGCATCGATGAAACGCGTCGCACTCTCGCCTGCCAGCGCAACCGTTTCGCGCGCGGCGTCGTCAGGCAGACAAAGAATCACTAGATCGACGGCGTTGATCACGTCGAGCTTGGCCGCCACGTCCTTGCGCAGCTCGACCGGCAAGCTCACCAGCTCGATATCGTCGCGCGTGATGAGCCGCTCGCGAATTTCGAGTCCGGTTGTTCCGTGTTCACCATCGATGAAAACTCTCGGCTTCGCCATTACTGAATCCCAAGCTCGGTGCTAGGCGCCGATGAGATCTGCCTGCGTCGTGAACGCGTCGGCAAAGAACTCGTCGACCGGTAGACCGCATTGTCCAACGAAGTCACGGCGCGCAGCGTCAATCATTACGGGCGCACCGCATGCGTATACCTGAAACGCCGAAAGATCGGGAAAATCGTCCATCACAGCACGGTGTACGAACCCGGCGCGCCCGCTCCAGTCGTCTTCAGGCTGCGGCTCCGACAGGACCGGAACGTAGACAAAGTTCGGCTGCTCGCGCGCCCATTGTTCCGGTAGCTGCGCCATGTACAAGTCGCGTCGGCTGCGTACGCCCCAATACAAATGAACGGTGCGCGCTGCCTTGGAATTTTCGTCGCAATTGATGCGCTGATGAAACAGGTGCTCGGCGATCGCCTTGATCGGCGCGAAACCCGTGCCACCGGCGAGCAACACGATCGGTCGTGCGCTGTCCTCGCGCAGAAAAAACGTGCCAAGCGGCGCTTCGATTCGCAGGATGTCGCGCTCTTTCACCGGCGGCAGCAGCGTGCCAAACAAGCGATCCGTGAACACGCCACCCGGCGTATGCCGCACGTGCAGCTGAATCGGCTCAACCGAATGCGGCGCACTGGCCATCGAGTACTGGCGGCGCGCACCGTCCTTCAAAATAAAATCCAGATACTGCCCGGCGCGGAATTGCAGCCGCTCATTGGCCGGCAGCTGCAGCGAAATGATCGCAACGTCGGCCGTGGGCCGTTCGATCTTCGCGATGCGGGTCGGCATTTTTCGGATCGGAATATCACCGAAGCCGGTTAATTCGCGCGCCTCGATGACTACGTCGCTCTGCGGATACGAAGAGCAGAACAACGCGAACCCGTTCGCTTCATCAGCCGCCGACAGCGCAGATGCCGAGTGTGCGCGATGCCGCAACGTGCCTTCTAGCAGTTTGCCGCGGCAGGTGCCGCACGCGCCGTTCTTGCATCCGTAGCTAAGCCCGATGCCCGACCGCAACGCGGCTTCGAGCACGGTTTCGTCACCATCGACGCTGAAAGAACGACCGCTCGGGCGGACGGTGACGCTGAACCCCATTTAAGTATGAAGCTATGGCTTCAAGTACGCATAACCCTCGCGACTTTGCAGTTGCGTGATGCGCTGCACGCCCGACGGCGTGTAGGTCACTTCCGGGATAAATTGCTTTTCTTCCAGCTTGCGATTGCGCAAAGTGATCTTGCACACCTCGAACGTCACACCCTGGGACTTCAGGTCTTCGACAGTGACGTTGTACGGATTCTTGTTCGCATCCTGTGCGCCGGTCATCAGAAAATCGACGCCTTGCGCGTGCGCGACGACGACGATTTTCGCTTTTGGATCGACTTCGAGATGATTGCGAATGTTGCGCAACCCGTTGGTCGCCTGCGCCAGCCCTTCACCAAAGTGATAGACGACTTTGTCCTGCGCGAACGCTGCGCATGAAAACAACGTTGCCGCAATGGCCACCAGTAACCGATGCTTGATCATGTTTCCTCCTCCGAACGATGGTCGACCAGCAAACATTTGGTGCCGCTGAGAGGAGTCGAACCTCCGACCTTCGCATTACGAATGCGCTGCTCTACCAACTGAGCTACAGCGGCTGGTGCTTGCAAATCGAGGCGCGAAGTATAAGGGCGGCGTGTTGGCACGACTGGATTCACGCTCGCGCGGGAATGACGTGCTGGGGTAGGTCATGCTTCATCAGCGCCCATGTCACGTGCTCGCGCACGAGTTCGCTCGGATGATCCGCTCGCATTCGCAACGCCGCGGTTACCGACGGCGAGCTATCTGCATTGCCAAGCCCAACTGCGATGTTGCGTAGCCATCGTTCGTGCCCGATGCGGCGGATTGCAGAGCCCGCGTGCCGTTCGTTGAACTGTGCTTCGTCCCATGCAAAAAGCTCGATCAGCGTCGACGAATTCAAACCATTGCGCACATCGAAATCGGGCAGCTCCGCCGCGCGCGCAAACTTATTCCAGGGGCAAACTGTCTGGCAATCGTCGCATCCGTACACCCGGTTTCCGATCAAGGGCCGTAGCTCGATTGGAATCGACCCGCGATGTTCGATCGTCAGATAGGAAATGCAGCGGCGCGCGTCGAGCTGATACGGCGCGGTAATCGCGCGCGTCGGGCAAATATCGATGCAGCGCTGGCAAGTACCGCAGTGATCGCCGGTGGGTTCGTCGATCGGCAAAGGCAGATCGGTCAGGATCTCGCCGAGGAAGAATATCGAGCCCGCATCCTGCGACAGCAGCAACGTGTGCTTGCCGCGCCAACCGAGCCCGGCCTTGCGTGCAAGTTCGACTTCGAGCACCGGCGCCGAATCAGTAGCGACGCGATATCCCGAGCGGCCGCGGTCGGCAACCTCCGCTTCGATGCGCGACGCCAGCTTTTGCAGACGTTCGCGCAATATCTTGTGATAGTCGCGACCGCGCGCGTAGATTGAAATTACCGCCGAATTCGATTCGAGTGTGCGATCGAATTCGCGCTGCGCCCAATCTTCGGCCGTGTTACGTGGCAGATAATCCATGCGCGCGGCGATTACGCGCACCACACCCGGCAACAATCGCGACGGATCGCCTCTCAGCGCAACGTGCCGCTGCATGTAATCCATATCGCCGTGCCTGCCCTGCGCCAGCCAGACGTCGAGCCGCAGCGCGGCCGCCGCGACGTCAACATCGGTGATGCCGACGCGACTGAACCCAAGCTCGGCGCCCCACTGACGAGTGTGTGATGCGACGGTCAGCCAGAAAGAAGCGTCTCGATCCTCCGGCCTCGGCGCGGTAACCGCGGCGGGTTGCAATTCTGAAAGCTGCACTAGGGGCCCGTTCCAAATCTGGCAGCCGCCCTGGCGTGCGCTCGCTCCGCTTCAACCTCGCGATCGCGCGGATCGGCAGTTGTCACCAGCGAACTGATGAGCACACGTGCCGCTGACGCTACCTCTTTGACCGCTCGATCGAACGCATCAAGATTGGCTTGCGACGGGCTATGAAAGCCGCTCAACTTACGGACGAACTGCAACGAAGACGCGCGGATTTCTTCCTCAGTGGCAGGAGGCTCGAAGTTGAAAAGCGTTTTGATGTTTCTGCACATGGCGCACCTCCAGCGCATTGGTGTTGCTCGAAGACTCAACCGGGGTCAGTAGGATAGGACACTGCATACCCGAATCGAATGCGTGACTTCAACATCGATCTCGTTGACGCTCAAAGATTTCACGGTGACCGAAGCGTTGGGGCGTTCGCTTGCCCACGCTATCGAGCACCATCTGCCAGCTATCCGCGCTGCGGGGCTCCAAGTCAACCTCACCGGCGATCTTGGCGCAGGCAAGACCGCGCTGGTGCGAGCAGTACTGCACACGCTTGGCGTCAGCGGGCCGATCAAGAGCCCCACGTTTGCCCTGCTTGAACCTTATCTTGTTTCGAGCTTAGACTTCTACCACTTTGATTTTTATCGGCTTAGCGATCACAGTGAATTTGGCGGCACGGGATTTCGGGACTTATTCGGCTCGGGTCGCATATGCGCGGTCGAATGGCCCGAGCGCGCCGGCCCGCGGCTGCCAACCGCTGATATTTCGATCGCGTTGATTGTCGACGGCGACGGTCGAATTGCGACGATCAACACGGCAAGCGAGCTAGGCGAGGCATGTCTACAGCAGGCGATGGCGAAAATGCGGGCGGGCGACGACGGTTCATCACCGCAGGCGCAACCACGTTCGTCCTCGCGCTGACACATCACGAAATTGCATTCGGTGCTTCTCTGGTTGCAGTACGCCTGTGGCCGGCCGGCGACTACACGCGGGTCACGCTCGAACACGATGTCCCGCTCAAATTCGAGCACTTCATGGTGCGCGACCCTTCAGCTCCATTCAGGTTGGTCGTCGACATCGATGGCCTCGATCTGACGCCGACGCTGAAAGAGTTGGTCGGCAAGGTCGAAGCGAACGATCCTTATATCTCACTCATTCGCGTGGGCCAGAACCGGCCAAAGGTCGCGCGGCTAGTGATCGAGTTGAAGGAAGACATCAAGCCGCAGGTATTTGCACTCGAACCCATCGGGCCCTATCAACATCGGCTCGTCATGGACTTGCACCCAGTCAACCCGCCTGACCCACTGCTCGCCTTACTGCGTGGACCGGCGCGGCCGGGAGCCCCACCACCGACCACAAATGTTCCCAAAGTGCCGTCCGAGGTGCAGCGAATCATCACCGTTGCAATCGATCCCGGCCATGGCGGCGAAGATCCCGGCGCCGTCGGCCACGGCGGAACGTACGAAAAAATGGTGACGCTCGAGATCGGACATCGGCTACGCAACATGATTGCGACTGATCCGACGATGCGGGTCGCGATGACACGCGACGGTGATTACTTCGTACCGCTGCGCACACGCGTTGCAAAAGCGCGCGCGGTGCACGCCGATCTATTGGTTTCTATTCATGCCGATGCGTGGATCAAGCCCGACGCGCGCGGTTCATCCGTTTTTGCGTTATCGGAAAACGGTGCATCGAGCAGCGCCGCCGCCTACATGGCCCGCAAAGAAAACGACGCTGATCGTGTCGGAGGCATCAACGTCGCTTCGAAGGATCGCCAATTGCAACGCATGCTGCTCGATTTGTCGACGACGGCACAGATCAACGACAGCCTGAAGCTCGGCAACTCGGTGCTGCGCGAGCTCGAAAGAATCAACCGATTGCACAAGCCGAGAGTCGAGCAAGCCGGCTTTGCGGTGCTAAAGGCGCCTGACATTCCTTCGATACTGATCGAAACCGCGTTCATCAGCAATCCGGAAGAAGAAAAGCGGCTGCGCGACGACGAATATCAAGACCAGCTGGCGCGTGCGATTCTGGCCGGCATCAAGCGGTACTTCGCAAAGAATCCACCGTTAGCGCGCAATCCGCTGATCTAGGCACGCTACTTCGACTCGCGTGCCGGCTTTCCGCGGCGCGAAAGCTTCAATAGCGCAGCGAGTAGCAGCGGCCCTATGACCGCAGCGATGCCGACAACCAAAATAACTCCAAGGTTGTCGCGAATGATCGGCACGTTGCCGAACAGGTAGCCGCCATAAACCAGTGACACCACCCAAAAGGCGGCACCCACTACGTTGAAGAACTGAAATCTGCGGAAGTCCATCCCCGACGCGCCGGCCACCAGCGGCGCAAACGAACGCACCACCGGAACGAAGCGCGCAATCATCACCGTCTTGCCGCCGTGGCGCTCGAAAAAATTATGCGTCTTCATCAACGCCGCTTGATCAATCCAGCCGATGGTGCCGTCGTATACCTTCTTGCCGAGCCAGGAGCCGATGAAATAATTCAACGTGTTGCCAAGCACCGCGCCGGCCGCGATGATCGCGACCAGCAAATGAACGCTCAAGCCTTTTTGCTGCACAGCTGGCAGTGCCGAGACCGCGCCGGCCACGAATAGCAGAGAGTCGCCGGGCAAAAACGCCATCACGACGAGCCCGGTTTCGGAAAAGAAAATCGCGAACAGCGTGACGTATACGAGCACGACGTTGCGCTCGACGATCGCCGCTAAAAAGCGATCGGTCGCTGTGAACAGATCGAGCCAGTTAATGCCTTCCATTGGAATAATACGGGCGGCGCGAATGCGCGAAGGAGCGAAAAACCGAGCGGATGATACGTGACAGGCATGCGCTGGCCGCTCTTTTCACGTTCTTATAATCCCTATGATGAATGCCGCTCTCCGCCGTGCGATTCGACCTTTGACGGACGCGTTGATCAGTCAGATCGCCGCGGGCGAAGTCGTTGAGCGCCCGGCCTCGGTCGTCAAGGAGCTGCTCGAGAACAGCCTCGACGCCGGCGCGACACAGATCGACGTAAGACTCGACGGCGGCGGCGTCAAACGCATCGTCGTGACCGACAACGGCGCCGGCATTCCGCCGGAAGAACTAGCACTAGCCTTGACGCGGCATGCCACCAGCAAGATAGCGAGTCTCGAAGAACTCGAAGGCGTTGAATCGCTCGGATTTCGCGGCGAAGCGCTGGCGTCGATCGCTTCGGTCGCGGACGTGTCGATCACCTCCA
>JACCZX010000326.1 GCA_013695705.1 Burkholderiaceae bacterium
GTCTATAGTCAAACGCACAAGCGGCATAAAGACAACTTATAAGACCGTCCACCCAGTTCATTGCCTTCCGCTGCCAACGATGCAGCGACCCCATCGAGGAGACAAGATGACGCTAGAAAGGTTATCCCACATTGCGGGCGCATTGCTCGTCGCTGCTTTCACATGCGCGTCGGCGTATGCACAAACGGCGCCGGCGCCGGTGCGGGTCCGTATCCAGACGGCGGTGCCATCCGCCAGCATCTATTTTGAGCTGTTAAAGAAGATGGGCGAACGCGTCGATCGTATGTCCGCTGGACGCGTCAAGATGGAAATGCTGCCCGATGGCGCGGTTGTGCCTGCGTTCGAGATTCTTGACGCGGTCGACAAAGGAATTGTTGAAGGGGGCTATGCGTGGACGCATTACTGGTCAGGCAAACATCCGGCGGCCGGGCTTTTCAGCAATCCGATGGCGGGCGCAGGGGTCGGTCTTGATCAGCTTTCCCATGTTGCATGGATCTTCGAGGGCGGCGGCTACGACCTGTACCGCCGCTTTTACAGTGACATCCTGAAGGTTAACGTCGAGCCCCTGTTCGTACAGCCGATGGGCCCCGACCCGCTCGGCTGGTTCAAAACACCGATTAAATCGACGGCAGACTTCAAGAAGATGAAATACCGCTCGCCACCCGGCATCACGGGCGAGATCTTCAAGGAGATGGCGTGACGGCGGTTGCCCTGCCCGGTGGCGAGATCGTGACCGGCGCACAACGCGGCGTGATCGACGCGGCAGAGTGGATCGGGCCGGCGGACGATTTGAACCTCGGCCTGCAGACCATCTGGAAGCACTACTACCTGCAGGGCCTGCATCAGTCGACCGACATCGGCGAGGTGCTGATCAACAAGACCGTGTGGAACAAGCTGTCGCCCGACCTGCAGGAAATCATCCGCACGGCTGCGATGGCCTCGATGACCGAGACCTACACGTACAACGTGTACCGCAACGCACAGGCGGTCGTGCGGTTGCGCAACGAGTTCAAGGTGCAGATCCACGACACGCCGAAGGATTTTTTCCCCGAGTTCGTGCGCGCAACCAATGTGGTGCTCGACCGTTACTCGGCGAAGGATGCGTTCTTCAAGCAGGTGCTCGACTCGCAGCGCAACTTCGCGATTACGGTGGTGCCGTACTGGACGAAGATTCTCGACCTCTACAGCAACCTCGGGAACGCAGCGCTCGCCGCGCAGCCGAAAAAGTGAGCCCGCTCGGGCCGGCGTCTGATCGCGTCGGCCCCGGCGTTTCTGACGCGGGACCCGCGTCAGCCCAGCGTGCTGGCGTACAACGGATTCGCAGCATTTGCACGTAAGCATGCGTCGCGAATTACGCATCCTCACAGCGCTAGACGCAGTGACGCGCTTTGTCGGCAAAGCCATCGCATGGCTTATTTTGCCGATGGTGCTTTCGTTGGTGTGGGAGGTCGTTGCGCGTTACTTTTTCAATGCGCCCACAGAATGGGCCTACGACATGACATTCATGCTGTACGGCACGTTTTTCATGATGGGCTCGGCCTGGACGCTGCAACGCGGTGGGCACATCCGCACCGATATCTACTATTCGCGTTGGTCGCTGCGTACGCGAGCGCGCGTTGACCTAGTCTGTTACCTCCTGCTTTTCTTCCCCGCGATGGGAGTGTTCACCTGGCTGACGTGGGGCTACTTCTGGCGTTCGTATGAGTTGAATGAGCGCATCGTCACCAGTCCGTGGCTGCCCATCGTGTGGCCGTTCAAGTTCATGATGCCCGCTTCCGGCGCGCTGTTGCTACTACAAGGCATCGCCGAGGCTATCCGCAGTGCGATGCAAGCATTTGGCACAGGCATTGACGCGGCCGCTCCGGTCCACGAAGAAGGTAGCGTCGCGACGTGAGTCCGGAGTGGTTCGGCCTGTTGCTGCTCGTGATCCTGTTCGGCGCCATTTTCATCGGCTTTCCGATCGCTTTTACATTGATTGCGGTCGCGATTATCGGCGGGTACATCTCGCTCGGCCCACTAGCGCTGCACCTGATGACTCTGCAGTTCTTTTCGGTGATGCGGGACCCGACGCTCGCTTCGGTGCCATTTTTTCTTTTCATGGGGTATCTGCTCGAGCAGGCAGGCTTAATGGAGCGGCTCTTTCGCGGCGTGCAGCTGGCGCTGGCGTCGGTGCGCGGCTCGCTTTATCTCGCGGTGTTGATTACAGCGACAATTTTCGCTGCGGCGACCGGTATCGTCGGGTCGTCCGTGACGCTGCTGGGTGTAATGGCAGCGCCCGCAATGAAGCGCAGTGGCTACGACGTTCGCATGAGCGCCGGCGTCATCACCGCGGGCGGCACGCTGGGGATCTTGATCCCGCCCTCGGTGATGCTGATCGTGATGGGGCCGGTCGTGGGCGTGCCCGCTACTGACCTATTCGCCGCGGCGGTGATTCCGGGCTTGCTGCTTTCCCTTCTCTACATTGGCTACGCGCTGGTTCGCAGCTACCTGAATCCTGCGCTCGGTCCGCCGTTGCGCCTCGACGAGCGTGCCGAATCGGTCAGCGCTGTGGTGCGCGAATTGGTTTTCGGCATTGCGCCGGTGGTGATCATCATATTCGCGACGCTCGGAGTGATTCTGGCCGGCATCGCGACGCCTACCGACGCCGGTGCCGTCGGCGCATTCGCCGTGTTGCTGATGACACTGGTGTACCGGCGCATGACGTGGGCCAAATTCAAGACCGCAACCTACTCGACGCTGCTTACGTCTTGCATGATCCTGCTGCTGGTGGCGGCGTCGAACTATTTCGGCGCCGTGTTTTCGCGGATGGGCAGCGCGGCGCTCATTGCTGAGTCTTTACTAACGCTCGACCTGCCTCCTACCGCGATGCTGCTCTTGATCCTTGGCATCATCTTTCTGCTGGGTTGGCCGCTCGAGTGGGTGCCAATCGTCTTGATCGTTGTCCCGATCCTGCTGCCGGTGGTGCAGAAGCTTGGCATCGACCTCGTGTGGTTCTGCACGCTGGTGGCGGTGTGCCTGCAGACGGCGTGGCTTTCGCCGCCGGTCGCACTGTCTGCCTACTTCCTGAAGGGTGTGGTGCCTGACTGGGAGCTAAAGGACATCTACGCGGGGATGGCGCAATTCATGGTGCTGCAGATATTCGGGCTCCTGCTTATTTTGTTGATTCCCGAGCTTGCTCTTTGGCTGCCGCGCGTGTTGCGCGACTGACACCGTGCGACCGAAAAGACCCGCAGCTACCTACGCGCAAACCTTTGCGCCAGCAACGCCACCGTAATCCCAAGAACGATCGCCCATTCCAGCGACAATGTGATCACGGCGACGAAGGTAATCAACAGCGGCCAGCGTTGGCTCGGCTCTTCGCGCCAGATACGCACGATCTCGCGGCGATCGATCAATCCCCACGCAACGAGAAACAGCAGCGCCGCAATCACTGCGAACGGTAGATAGCGCGCCAGCGGCGCAACAAAAAAAAGAATTGCGATCAGAAACAGCGCAGCACAAATTGCGGCGAACGGAGTGCGCGCGCCTGCTGCGACGTTGACACCGGAGCGGTTAAATGAGCCGCTCGCCGGGTAGGCGGAGAAAAACGAGCCCGCGAGATTCGCCAGGCCCTGGCCGATGAACTCCTGATTGCCGTCGAGCTTGTCGCCGTACTTGACGGCGACCGCACGCGCGATCGCCACGGCTTCAGTTAGGGCGAGCAAGGTCATCACCATCG
>JACCZX010000038.1 GCA_013695705.1 Burkholderiaceae bacterium
ATCGTCGCGAGCGGCCGCGCGCTCACGCCCGCTCGTCTTGTGCACCATGCGGCCCTGGCGGGCGACGAAGGCGCGGTGCGCCGCTACGCGCCGGCCGCGGCGCAAAACGCGCGTGAGCGCGGCGCGCACCGCGAAGCAGCGCGCCACTGGCGCACAGCGCTGCAACAGGCCGACCCCATCGATGAAGACGAGCGCTGTCGCTGGCTCGAGGCATACGCGCTGGTGTGCGGCAACATCGCCTGGAACGACGAGGCGATCACGGCGCGGCAGGAGCTCGACGTGTCGTACCGCCGAAGCGGTGATGTCGTGGCGCAAGCGCTCAATCTGAGCCGGCTTGCCGGTCCCTACGTGTCCTCGCTGCGCGATGTGCAGGCTGCCGCGGTTAGCCGGCAGGCCATCGAGCTGCTCGAGCGTCTGCCGCCGAGCGCCGCGCTGGCGGCTGCCTATGGTGTCGAAGCGTGGCTGCGCATGCTTTTTCGCGACTGCGCCGAAAGCGTGGATTGGAGCCACAAGGCGATCGCGTTGGCGCACACCTTTGGCGACCGCCAGAAACTGTGTGCTTCGCTCGGCACCCTGGGCACCGCGTTGATGTTCGTCGACTATGACCGCGGCTGCCGGCAGATGGAAGAGGCGCTGCAGATGGCGCGGGACGAGGCGTTGCCCGCAGTCGAAGGCACGACGATGCTCAACCTAGGTTCGGGATCGGGAGAGCTGATGCGCTTTGCGGCAGCCGAGCGCTGGCTGCGCGAATCGATCGCCTATGCCACTGAGTTCGAACTCGACAACATGTTGCACTACGCCCAAGCCTGGCTTGCGCTGTGCGAACTGCACACCGGCAACTGGGCCGGCGCGGCAGAACGCGCCAGCGATGTCGTCGCCCGTGTCGGCGCGGCAACGATCAGCCGCGCCGCCGCGTTGCTTGCGCTTGGGCGGCTGCGGCTGCGCCGCGGTGACCCGGGGGTCGACGCGGCGCTTGACGAGGCTCTCGCGCTCGCCGGCCCGAGCCAGACGCTGCAGCGCATCGCTCCGGTTCGCGCTGCCCGCGCCGAGGCCGCTTTCGCACGCGGCGATAGCGCCGCCACCGTTGCCGAAGCCGAGGCCGCGTTACCGCTCGCGCTACGCCAGCAGCACCCCTGGTTCATCGGCGAACTGGCGTTCTGGTGCTGGCGCGCCGGCGCCCTCGACGCGGCACCGGCAGGCTGCGCCGAGCCGTATGCGCTGCAGATTGCCGGGCGCTGGCGCGAGGCTGCCGCTGCCTGGGAAGCGCTGAGCTGCCCTTACGAACGAGCGCGTGCGCTTGCTGACGGCGATGGCGACGCGCAGCAAGCGGCGCTGGCGCAGTTCGAGCGGCTCGGCGCCCGGCCCGCCGTCGAGGCCTTGAGACGCCGGCTGCACGAATCGGGCGTACGCGGGCTCGCGCGAGGCGCCCGCGCTTCGACTCGCGAGCGTGCGTACGGCCTCACGACGCGCGAGCTGCAGGTTCTGCGGCTGTTGTGTGATGGCCTGCGTAATGCCGAGATCGCAAAGCGCCTTAGCCGTTCGGTGCGCACTGTCGACCATCATCTTGCGGCAGTGTTCGCCAAGCTCGGTGTTGACTCGCGCGTGGCCGCCATCCAAGCGGCGCAACACGCCGGGCTGGCCACGCAATCTGGGCAAGAAGCGGCACCAAAGTAGGCAAGCCTGCCCTGGTGGTGCCGCGGCGCGGCGCCCATCCTCGTTGTCGACGGCGCCGTGCCGTAAAACTGAAACGAGGAGACGACTTTGCCCCGCTACCTGATCGAACGAAATTTCCCCAATGGGCTCGCGATTCCGATGAACGACGATGGCCGCCGCGCCTTGACCGGCGTCATAGCCAACAACGCCGAACACGGCGTGACCTGGGTGCACTCATACGTGAGTCCCGACCGCAAGCAGACGTTCTGTATTTACGACGCGCCGGCGCCGGAGGCCATCCGCAAGGTGGCCGACCGCAACAGCCTGCCGGTCGGCCGCATCACCGAGGTGACGGTCCTCGATCCCTACTTCTATCAACCTTAACCCCCACGGAGATCACCATGTTTGAACGCATCCTGATGAGCTGCGCCCTCGTTCTGAACGCCACCGCCGCCCTCGCGCAGAGCGCCGCCACGCAGCCGCAGCGCTTTGTGATAGAGCGCGAAATCCCCGGTGCTTCGAAGATGAGCCCCGACCAACTGCGCGACGCGGCGAAGCTCTCCAACCGCGTGCTGCGCGAAATGGGCCCTGAGATTCAGTGGGTCCAGAGCTTCGTGGCCGGCGACAAGATCTACTGCGTCTACAACGCGCCCAATGAGGCGATGATCCGCAGCCATGCCGAAAAGTCCGGCTTTCCGGCCAACCGCATCACGCCGGTGGCCGCGGTAATCGACCCGACCACGGCGCAGGCGGCACGCTAAGGTCGCGCATCGGCGCGTCAACTTTGGCAGCCCCAGGTCGAGGTGCTGCCAATAAGGAGCTAAGCGGAATTCACCAGAAGTTTTGCTTGTGCGTCACCTTAACTTGGCGATGCGCAGTCACCTAGACGGGCCTAGCAGCTCCTCGGTCAATGCGGACAACGCGCCACTGTCGCCGGCCAGCGAGTCGACCAGTGCTTCGGTATGCGCCGATCGTTTCTCTCCCAACACCGGTTCGGCCAGCTCACGATACTTGGCGCGCAGCTCGCCGTTGGCGAGCGGGTTCTCGGGGTTCCCGCGCGCACGCGCGGGCTCCGAAACCAATGTGCGCGCGTCGCGCAACGTGATGCGCACTCGTGCCCAGCGCTCGGCCGGGAAGCGGCGCGAGAACTCGGTGTCGTTGGTCAACGTCATCATTTCAAGCAGGCGCGTGATGCGCGGATCAGCGAGCGCCGCTGTCTCGACTTCTGCGGCGCCGATTTTTCCGTACACCAACGCGGCAGCGACTGCGTAGGGAAGGCTGTACTGCGTCTCTTCGGCCGTGACCGGAGACGCGCACTGCGAACCCAGGTCAATCGCTTCGCGAAAGCTTTCGATCGCCACGGCGACCACGTCGGCATCGCTGAAGTGATGCGAACGCTTGAGCGCCAGCGCGGCCTCCGTCGCCGGCTGCGCCCAACGACATATTGGGTATGCCTTGAAGTATTGCTCGCGTATCCGCCAACGCGTGCCTAGATCGCTCCAGAATTCACGCGCGTCATCGCGCTCTACGGTAAGAGCGGGTGCGCCGGTGAAGCCGTCGCTCGCGAGCAATGCCGCGCTCACGCCGACCTGCGCGCCCCAGCCGGAGCCGTCCTTCAGCATCGTTGGAGAAGAGCAGACACGCAGGATCTGACCGCGCGGTCCGAAGTATTCAGCAATGCCCAGCGCGTGGCGCATGCGTGACTCGTCAAATCCGAGCCAACGACCGCCGAGCGCGGCGCACGCGAGCGCGTTCCATGCGCCCGAGCAATGGTAATCGGCGACAGTCGCATGCAGTGCGATGCCGGCGCGCGTCGCGATTTCATATCCGATAACGAGGCATGTCAGAAACTCGCGTCCGTCGATGCGCGACTGCGATCCGACACCGCCATCGAGATATGCAAGTAGCGCGGGAAGCACGGCGACCCCCGCGTGGCCTTTGGTCAGCACGTGGCCATCGTGTGCATCGAACGCGTCGATCGTCGTCGCGCCGGCGAATGCAGCGCCGGCGAGTCCCGCGCGTCGACCGTCAAACAGGATCCGCGCGGCGCGATCAAGTCCGGCGAGCTGCGTTGACGCGTATGCGTTGACGATCGCCGCCGCCGGTGTGCGCGACCCGGCGGCCGCGACGCCGATCAGATCAAGTAAGCACCGCTGTGCTTGCACGACGACCTCCGCGGGCAAATCGGCGTAAGAAAGACCGAGCGCGAATTGCCCAACGTTGGTAAACGGCGTTGCTGCCGGTGCAGATGCCGGCGCCGGATTGAACGCGCGCACTGCAGTTTTCAACATTGCGCCCGCGCTTGCATCAGCCGCTCCATCTCGCGCTGTACGAGCGGCAGGTTTGAGTCGCGCACGGTCGGCAACAGATAGCGAGCGCGGCGAACGCTCTCGAAATCAAGCTGCGCGTGCACCAACTGTTCGCCGCCGCCGGTCGCAGTCGCGAGCGCGCGGCCGAACGGGTCGAGAATGCGAGAGCCTCCCCAAAATGTCAGATCGCCTTCCTGGCCGACGCGGTTGGCCATCATCACCGGCATTCCGTAGGTGAGTGCGTAGAAGCGCAGATTGATTTCCCACCCACCGGGATTGTCGAATTCGGCACCCACGGCTTCGATGGCGGAACTGATCGGCGCCAGCAACAGCGTTGCATCCTGTAACGCAGCCAGATGCACAAGCGCCGGGTTCCACGTATCGGCGCAGATCAGAACGCATGCGCGCCATCCGGGGGAAAGATCAAAAGTTTCGATTTGGCTGCCGGCAGCAAAGTGCTTTCCATCTTCTAACTTGCCATAAGTGGCCAGGTTTATTTTTCTATGCACAAAAATGATCTTGCCGTCGCGCACCGCGATGGCTGAGTTGAAAAACTGCGCGGCGGCCGCTTCTTCGATGACTCCAAAGACTGTGCACATCTTGCCCGCCGCGCGAGCGATGTCGGCAACGAACCGGTGGTTACGATCGATTGCGAGCCGAAGCGCGTCGGGGCCGGCACTGTGGCCGGTCAGCGACATCTCAGGGAAGAGAAGAACTTCGACGCCGGCCGAGCGGGCCGCGTCGACTATGTCCAGATGCTTGCGCAGGTTCGCTTCAACGTCGCCGAGAATCGATTCGGTCTGTGCGACCGCTACAGTCAGGGTCGTCGAATTCGCCATGCGCATCAGCGCGCAAGAGGATTAAAGCTGGCTCCTCTCTGCGCGCCCGGTCAACAATCAGATCAGCCCTTCCTTCTTCAGGAAAGTCTGCGCAACTTCCTCGACTGTTTTCTTCTCAACGTCCACGCTCGCATTAAGGCGTGACATCGTTGCATCGTCGAGCTTGGCGGAAAGCCCGTTCAAAATGTCGGCCAGTTTTGGATTGGCATCGAGCACCTGCTTCCTGACCACGGGTGTCATCGCATACGCGGGGAAATAGCCTTTGTCGTCTTTCAGTACGACAAAATTGAACGCCGGCACCCGGCCATCAGTGGCGAACACCAGGCCCACGTCAACCTGTTTTTCCTTCAGCGCCTGGTAAACGAGGCCGGTGTCCATGCGCTTGACGTTGTCGCGCGCGAATTCGAAGCCGTACATCTGTTCGAGCGGCTTCAAACCATCGGGCCGTGCGTAGAACTCGGCGTTGCTGGCAAGATTGAGCTTGGTGCCACCCTTGACCTTGTTGGCGAGGTCGCTGATGGTGACGATGCCGTGCTTCTTGGCGTCATCCGCATTCATCGCCAGCGAATATGTGTTGTTGGCTTTCGATGGGGTGAGCCACACGAGGCCCTTGGCGGCGTCGAGCTCTTTCACCTTCTTGTAATTATCGGCCGGCGACAGTTTCTCGGTAAATTTGTTGTACGTGATCAGCGACGTGCCTGTGTATTCCCAGTAGACGTCGATCTGACCGCTTTCCTGCGCTTGACGCAGCACCGCGCTGCCCATGCCCGCCTTCACGTCCACGTTGAATCCCTTGGCCTTGAGCAACTGCGCGGTCATCGCGGCCATGATCTGCTGCTCCGTAAAGTTCTTGCCGCCGACGACGATGTTCTGCGCCAGGACTGCCGCAGAAGTCATGCTCAACGCCAAGCCAGTTATCAAAATCGAAAGTGCCCGAATCATCTTCATTACTGTCTCCTTGATTATTCAACCGTGTGCAAGAGCAACGCCTCTTAACGCAACGGGTTTACACCACGCGGAACTACGAAGTACGAAATAGCACCCACTGCAAAATCCACTATCACCGCCAGAAGCGCTGTCGGAATCGCGCCGGCGAGCATCATTCCGGGCTCATTCAAATCGATACCGGTAAAGATCAGCTCGCCCAGCCCGCCGCCGCCAATCAGGAAAGCGAGCGGCGCAGTGCCCACATTGATCGCAAGCGCCGTGCGAATTCCGGCAAAGGTAACGAACAGAGCGTTGGGCAACTCCACGCCGGTCAGTATCTGCATCGGGCGCATGCCCATGCCGGTCGACGCCTCGACCAGGTAAGCCGGCACTCCGAGCATACCGGCGTAGGTATTGCGCACAATTGGTAGAAGCGAGGCGACCCAAAGAGCAAATATCGCCGGGATGGTGCCAATGCCGAGAAAGCTCATCGCCAGCGCAAGCACCGCAAGCGTGGGAACCGTACTGCCGATGTTCAGCGCCTGCATCATTGACTCCGCTGCGCGCCGCATACGCGGCCGGCTAAGCCAAAGTCCAAACGGCACGCCGACCAGAATCGCCAGCCCTCCTGAAATCGCAACCAGCTTCATGTGCTGCTGCGAGAGGTAGATGATGTCCGAACGATATTTCGCGATCTGATCGAATAGACCGCTGCGCTGCGCGAGAACGCCGAGCGCGAACATCGCTATCAGTGAGATCACGATAATCGCTCGCCTGGTAAACGCTGCGCGCATGGCTGTTATTACCGTCCGCTATGCCGCGCGCTTCGGCGCATCGCGATACGTATCACCCAGCAAGCGCGTAATGCCGCGCTGCGTGACGACGCCGGCATAAAGACCGTTCTCATCCACGCACGTCAGCCACGGCACGTCAAACATAAACATCATCGAGACGGCGGTACGAAGGTCCTCGTCGAGGCCCACCGTTGCGGGCAGTCGTGTACCGAACTCCGCTGCCGTACCCTCCTGGCCGCGGCAGATGTCGAGTCCAAGGTAGCCTTGCGGCCGTCCTGCGGCGTCGACCATCACGATGAACTCCTGGCCGTGCTCGTTCATCAGCGAAGTTGCGCGCTCGAGGCGATCTTCGGCAGCCACCCGCGGCGCTCCCGCGTGGGCGGCAGATTCGACTTTAACCAGCCGCAGGCGCTTCAACGTCCGGTCGGTGCCGACGAAATCGGCGATGAACTCGTTGATCGGATGCGCCAGGATATTGTCAGGGCTGTCGAACTGCTCGAGCTTGCCGCTGCGGAAGATCGCGACCTTGTCGGCCATCTTGACCGCCTCGTCGATGTCGTGGCTGACGAACATCACCGTTTTCTTCAGTCGCCGATGAATCTTAAGAAACTCGTCCTGAATGACTTCGCGATTGATCGGATCGATGGCGCCGAAGGGTTCGTCCATCAGCAACACGGGAGGAGCGGCGGCCAGCGCCCGCGCGACGCCGACGCGCTGCTGCTGGCCGCCGGACAACTCCTTTGGATAGCGCTTCAGAAAAATCGCAGGCTCAAGGTTGATCGTTGACAGCAATTCGGCTGCGCGCGTGCGCGCCTTGTTCATGTCCCAACCGAGCAACTTCGGCACGACGCAGATGTTCTCCTCGACTGTCATGTTGGGGAACAAACCGATCTGCTGGATCACGTAGCCAATCGTGCGGCGCAGTTCGACCGGATCGTAGGCGTCGGTGTCCTTGCCGTTGATATAAATCTTGCCCGAGGTCGGCTGCACCAGGCGGTTGACCATCTTCAACGTCGTCGTCTTGCCGCAGCCCGATGGCCCGAGCAGCACGCAGATCTCTCCTGCAGCCACTTCGAAGCTGACGCGATCGGCTGCGAGTGCAGCGCCCGCCTGCGTTTCGAATGCTTTGGTGACGTTGTCGAGCTTGATCATTTATTTCTCTCAGGTGGCTCGGGCCATTCGTGCCGGGGCAAGGCGCAATCCTTTCGGCGTCAGCCGATGCTGAACCCACAGCAGAAAGTAATCAGCGAATATCGCGAGAAGGCTAACCGCAAGTGCGCCTGTGATTAATTGACGCGAATCAGTCTGCGAAATGCCGCGACTAATAAATGCGCCGAGACCGCCCGCGCCGATATAGGTTGCGATTGCGGTGATGCCGATGTTGATCACGACCGCAATGCGAACGCCTGCCATGATCACCGGTACTGCGATCGGTAGTTCGACCTGACTTAGCCGCTGCAGCGGCGCCATGCCCATGCCGCGCGCAGCTTCGCGCAATGCGGGGTCGACGTTGGTGATCGCCGTATATGTATTGCGAATAATCGGAAGCTGCGAGTAGAGCAGCACCGCGATGACCGCCGGCAGATAACCGATCCCTTGGCCGATCTGCGACAGTATCGGAATCATCAGCCCGAATAGCGCGATCGACGGAATCGTCATGATCATCGCAGCGATGTACAGCACGATGTCCGCAGCGCGCTTGTTTTGTGTGATCGCAATCCCGATCGGAACCCCGGTGAGAATCGCGAGGCCGACGGCGACGCCGACGATCGATACGTGCTCGAGCGTGCGCTGGCCGATCGCCGGCAGGTTGTTCAGAATGAAGGTCAGCGTCTCCATGCCTTTTTACTTAGCATCCTCATTGCGCTGTGGCTCACAGCATAAGTCAGCCCCTCCGGTCGCAAGTATTCCAGATGCGACGCTGTCCCGCCCATTGTGGACATTGCCGAGCATCAATACGCGATAGTGGCCGCTGGTCGATGTCGCGCCGGCACCAAATCGCGTCGCATTGCGGCTGGTTTCTGCATATTTGAGATGCGATAGTCGCCGCCACACCTTCGATGGAGAATTGCAACGATGAACGCACCCAAACCGCGCGGCTTGACCTTGATGCAACGGCTCGAAGCGGGGCCGGTGATCTGCGCCGAGGGCTATGTCTTCGAGCTCGAACGCCGCGGCTATCTGCAGGCCGGCGCTTTTGTGCCGGAAGTGGTGCTCGAGCATCCGGAAGCGGTGACACAGCTGCATCGCGACTTCGTGCACGCGGGTTCCGACGTCGTCGAAGCGCTCACCTACTACGCGCATCGCGAGAAACTGCGAGTGATCGGCCGCGAAAAAGATCTGGAGCCGATTAACCGCCGCGCGCTCGAGCTGGCGAAGGAGGTCGCGCTCGAAAGCGGCGCGCTGTTCGCGGGCGATATCTGCAA
>JACCZX010000354.1 GCA_013695705.1 Burkholderiaceae bacterium
AGGGAACGCACGACGAGTTGATGCGTATCGCAGGCGGCATTTATCAGCGGCTTTATCTGCTGCAGCAGATTGCCGATTGAGTACCGGTTTCGAGCGTCGTAGAAATGAAGCCGATCGAGCGGTTCGCGCTGCAAAGCCATGACGGCCCGTCTCACTCTAGGCTAGGTTTCGGTGCAAGCGACACATGGACAGTCACCCTGCGCGATTGGAGCGTGCCCTATTTGCGCCCCCGCATTTCCCTAAAAAGACAGCCGATCTCCGCATCGGATTAAGGCAAGGTCCTGATGCAGCAAACGGATATCGACAAACTTCTAAGGACCGCTATTCGCGAGTGTCGTCTCGTTGCTTTCATGCTCGATCAGCGGCCACGGCGCGGCGAGCCGCACGACTATGGCTTGATCGACGGCGAAGCTCGATTGTTCTTTTATCAGACCGGTGGCGCAAGTAGCTCGGGCCGGCCGCTCGGATGGCGCTGGGCCGTGTTGTCGAGGGTTTCCGATTTACATCTATTGAGCGAGCACTTCGCCGGAACGCGGCCCGCGCCCTCCGGACGCCACGTCAAGTGGGACACGTTGTTAGCCACCGTTTCGCCGCGAGACACGAACATGGAGCACACAGATGAAGCGTAAAAATCTGCGTTTTGGCAAAGGTTTTCGCGTCGCAATCGGAATGCTCGGACTCCTTGCCCAGCGCGCGATAATTGCACATTCCTCATAACCCTTTCTGATCATGGAAACGCAAGACGTCACCCGCAAGGAAACTCTCGGCTTTCAGGCCGAGGTAAAACAGCTGCTGCAGCTGATGATTCATTCGCTGTACAGCAACAAGGAAATCTTTTTACGCGAGCTGATCAGCAACGCATCGGACGCGTGCGACAAGCTGCGATTCGAGGCAATGTCGCAGCCGCACCTGCTCGAGGGTCACTCCGAGCTTGGCGTCACCGTATCGGTTGATGATGCGGCGCGCACGGTAACGGTGTCTGATAACGGCATCGGCATGTCGCGTGGCGACGCGATCGAGCACCTTGGAACGATTGCCAAATCCGGCACACGCGAGTTTTTCGCGCAGCTATCGGGGGATCAACAGAAAGATGCGCAGTTGATCGGCCAGTTCGGCGTGGGGTTTTATTCGAGCTTCATCGTGGCCGATCGCGTTACGGTGATCTCGCGCCGTGCCGGAGAGAATGCATCTGAAGCGATTCGCTGGGAAAGCGACGGTGGTGGCGAATTCACGATCGAGCCCGCAGAACGCGCAGAGTCAGGCACCGATGTAACTCTGCACATGCGCGAAGGCGAAAACGAATTTCTGACGGTCAGCGCGTTGAAATCAGTGATCACGCGCTATTCCGATCACATTTCGCTGCCGATTCGCATGCGAAAGGAAGTGTGGGATCCGGAAAAAAACGAGTATCGCCGCACCGACGACTGGGAGACGATCAATCAGGCAAGCGCGCTGTGGGCGCGCGCAAAGAGCGACGTCACCGAAGATCAGTACCGAGAGTTCTACAAGCACGTTTCGCACGACTTCGGCAATCCGTTAGCGTGGACCCATAACCGGGTCGAAGGGCGCAGTGAGTACATCCAGCTGCTGTACGTGCCCGAGCGCGCGCCGTTCGATTTATGGGATCGCCAACAGCGTCACGGCCTGAAGCTATACGTCAAACGCGTGTTCATCATGGACGACGCCGGCGATCTGATGCCTTCCTATTTGCGCTTTGTGCGCGGCGTCATCGATTCGTCGGATTTGCCGCTGAACGTCTCGCGCGAAATCCTGCAGCAAAGTCGGGATGTGAAGGCTATTCGGGAGGGGTCGACCAAGCGAGTCCTGGGCATGCTCGAAGAGTTGGCGGAAAACGAGAAGGACAAGTACATCGCGTTCTGGAAAGAATTCGGCCAGGTGTTGAAGGAGGGTGTCGGAGAAGATGCTGGAAACCGCGAGCGCATCGCGAAGCTATTGCGGTTTTCATCGACTGTCGACGCACAGCAGCACGTCTCGCTTGTCGATTACGTGAGCCGCCTGAAAGAAAATCAAAAGTCGATTTACTACGTCACCGCAGATTCACTCGAGGCGGGCAAGAGCAGCCCGCATCTGGAAATTTTCCGGCGCAAGGAAGTCGAGGTGCTGGTGATGACCGACCGGGTCGACGAGTGGATGCTGTCGTTCCTAACCGAATTCGATGGCAAACCGCTAGTGTCGGTGGCCAAGGGCGATCTTGATCTCGGCGAGCTGGCCGACGCGAGGGAGAAAGATGAGCAACGCAAAGCGGTCGAACAGAGCAAAGAGCTGGTCGAAGCAATAAAAGGCGCACTGGGTGACCGGGTCAAGGACGTGCGCGTGACGTTGCGTCTGACCGATTCTCCTGCCTGCGTGGTGGCCGACGAACACGCGATGAGTCAGCATTTGCAGCGATTGCTTAAAGACGCCGGGCAGAGTGCGCCCGCCAGCAAACCGATCCTGGAGCTCAATCCGAATCACCCGCTTCTACTGCGTCTGAAGCCTGACGACGAACAGTTGCCCGCGTGGTCCGCGCTGCTCCTCGATCAAGCAGTGCTGGCCGAAGGCGGGCAGCTCGATAATCCGGCAGAGTTTGTCAAGCGCTTGAACGTGATGTTGCTGGATGGCAGGTAGATCACAGCCGGCGCTCCGCGGTTTTCCACCGGTGATCGATCGCGCAGTGGAGCGTTTGATTCTCGGCAGCTTTCCCTCTGAGACGTCGTTGGCGGCCGCGCAGTACTACGCGCATCCACGCAATCAGTTTTGGCGGCTCCTGGGCGACCTGGTGAGCGAACCGTTGGCCTCATTGCCTTATCGGCAGCGTTTGCAGTGCGTTCTGGCACACCGGCTCGGTATCTGGGACGTGCTCGACGCCTGCGATCGCGAGGGTAGTGGCGATGCGTCAATTCGCAATCAAAAAGCCAATCAATTTGCTCGCCTGCGTCGGTTGGCACCGCGACTGCACGCAGTGGCGTTCAACGGGCAGGCGGCCGGACGTTACGCGGCGGAGTTCGGAACCGCGGGGTTTCGAACGACGGTTTTGCCGTCTTCGAGCCCGGCTCATGCGGGCCGCTCGTACGAGCAAAAGCTCACTCTCTGGCGGTCCTGGTGGGCCGCGACGGCCCGGCAAGGCCCGGGCTGAGGGTTCGATAAGCCGATATGCGGCCTAATCAGCGGTAATTAGCGTGGCCGCGACCCAGGCGTATCGGCTAATCTTTCGACCCTCGGGCCCGGCCGTTGTGCCGAATAAGAAAATACATTCGTGAGCGCCACTCCTAATCCGACTTCCGGACGCGCAAGTCGCACCACGGTGCACCGCGTGATCGGCGAGATGCGCAGGATAGTGCGCTCGCAGCTTGATCCATTGTTGCCGGAAGCAGCGCGCGAAGCGATTCAGTCGATCGACGCGGATGACGGCGCGTCTGCCACCCTGAAAAAATCAGTGCGCCGCCTGCTGGTAGACCAGCGCGAATTTTCCAATTCGTTTTTCACGGCGGTCGACACCCATATCGATGCGGCGATCGACGACTTGTTCTCAGGAGGCAAGGAAAAGCCGGCGCCAATCACCAACCAGGCGTCGAGCTTGTCGCTGGTGGAATACGACGAGATGGAAGAGACGATGGTGATCGATCGCTTTTCATCGCGAATTCGTAACGCGGCGGATGCTTCGTTTACGCCGTTGACTCAACGACTCGCGAAAGCACTGCAAATTCCGGGGCTGGGCGATCGTGAAAATCCGTTTCATCCGGTGCGTTTTTGCCGCGCGCTAGGCGATGCGATCGACAAGCTCGGCTTCAAGGGCGACCAGCGGCATGCCGTCTTAAAGGCGTTCGATGTAAGTTTGTTGAAGCCGTTGGTTGCCGTTTACACAGCGCTTAACGACGAGCTTGAAGGAAAGGGCGTGCAAGAGGGCGCCGCCGCCTCGTCGTTCAAGAACACCGGTTTTCGTAACACGATGGTCGGCGGCGCGGGCCGCAGTACTCAGGGGGGGCAAACGCCCGGCGCAATAACCGGTACAACGGCGGAGCAATTACTCAGTGCGCTGTATCAGCGCATGCAGGTGCCGACGGTGCCTGGTGGTGCGCGTCCGGTCCCATCGATGCCCCATTCACAGATGCAATCGCCGATGTTTGATCGCGTCGAGCCGGTCACCGGCGCATCGATGATGTCACCCGGTTTCGTCATCACCGGCGCGCAGTCGATGTCGCTGGCGCCTGGCACGCCAGTGCAGTTTGCAGCGATTGATCCGGGACTGTTGGCCTCGATCAACGAAGTGCAGCGCCTCAATGCACTGGCCACGATGGCGGGCAAGAGCGGCGCCGCGGCCGCAATGATCAGCGAGCGCGACGAGGCGCATTTGCGGTCGCACGTCGCCGAGAAAGCAACCAGGCAGATCGACAAGTTGACCATCGAACTGGTCGGCATGCTGTTCGATCGGATTCACACCGACAAGCATCTGCCCGCCGAGATCAAGACGGCGCTATCGCGGCTTCAGTTTCCAATCATGAAAGTGGCGCTGGCGGATTCAGAACTGTTCGTATCGCCGGTGCAGCCGGCGCGCCGGCTGATGGATCGCATCGCCAGCACGGGTATCGGCTGGCGCCCTGAAGGCGACGAAAATGTCCGTTACCTGAGCGAAGTCAACAAGGCGGTCAACACGGTGGTCGTTGCGATCAACGAGGGACCGCCGGTGTTCGAGAAAGCGCTCGGCGCGTTTGAGCTGTACCTTTCCGAGGAGCGGGTGCGCGACGACGATCCAGTGATTCGCGCCAAGCGCGCGCTCGAAGAGGCCGAGACGCGTGAAATCATGTCGATCAACGCGGCGATCGGCATTCGCCGCGTCTTTGACGGCGTTCAGATCGAGTCGTATCTGCGCGATTTTCTGCTTGAGAACTGGGTCAAGGTGATGGTTGCGGCGACGTTGCGCGAACGCACGCAGCCTGGATTCGCAAAAAAATTCCGCGACATCGTTTCTGATGTGGTGTGGAGCGTGCAGCCCAAGATTAATCCCGATGATCGCAAGCGCCTGGTCAAGACAATTCCGGCGGTGCTCAGTACGGTGCGTGAAGGCCTGCAACTGATCGAATTTTCGGCAGCGCGGTCGCAAGAGTTCTTTGCGCGCCTGATGGGCTCGCATGCGCAGGCCGTAAAAGCTCTCGAGGTTGCCTATGGCACGGGCGCGCCGATGGATCCCGACGCATTCAAGCGCAAGCTCGATGAAGTCAAGATCGTCGAACCCCCGCCGCTGTCTGAAGGCGAAGTTGACCAGCAGTTCACCATTACGCCCGAAGTCGTGCGCAGCGCAGTGGCTGCGAATCATGCCGAGATTAACGTGATCGAAGCGCCGTTGACGGTTCAGCCCGAGGAGATGATTTCGGTCGAGAAGCTGTCAGACAATGACCTCGACAAGATGATTGAGAGCTGGCAGCGCGGCACCTGGTTCGATCTCTGGACCGGGGATCAAACCGAGCGCGTGCGGCTGCGCTGGATCAGTCCGCGTCGCAACTTCTACTTGTTCACGTCAGCGGATACGGGGAAAGCACACAGCCTGGCGCCCTTGATATTGCGTGGCTACGTACGCGCGGGACGCATGAAGACGGCCGAGAGTGCGCCGCTATTCGAGCGCGTGGTCGGCGACATGATGCGCGAGTTGCAAACCGACGGTGCGCCGGCATAGCCGACGACGATGTCCAAGAGCTCAGCGATTGGGAACAGTGCCGTCGCCCCGGCGCAGGCCGGACCAGTTTTGATCGTCGCGTAACTTGGCGCGCTCGCGCCCCGGCGCCGTCACCCTGTCCGAAGAGGATGGCGTTCGGTATCTACATTTCGGAACCGAATGGATCCAGGGTGGCATGCGCATCGCGCGGCCATTCGCACTCGAACTCGAGTATCAGCGACAGATGATGGCCGTCGGGCTATTTTTGCCGGCGCCACGGCAAATCGTCCAGTTAGGGCTTGGTGCAGCGGCGCTGACCAAGTTCTGCTGGCGCGAGATACCCGGCGCACATATCGTAGCCATCGAGTTGAGCGTCGACGTGATCGATGCCGCGCATGCTTGGTTCGAACTGCCGCCCGATGATGCGCGACTAGCCATAGTCAGCGCCGATGCCCGCGAATACATCAGTCATCCGCAACGCCGTCGTTGCGCCGACTGGCTGCAGGTCGACCTTTACGATGCACGCGCCAAAGGGCCGGTGTACGACGACGTTGCTTTTTATCGAGCGTGCGCCCGGGCCTTGCGGTCGCCGGGAGTCGCTGCTTTCAATCTCTTCGGCGCAAGCTTCAAGCCGAGCTTTGCGGCCATCGCTTCCGCTTTTGACGGACGCGCTTTGGTACTGCCGGAGGTCGATGCCGGTAATCGCATCGTGCTGGCAGTTATCGGCCCGCCGCTTGACGTACCGTTTGCCGCTTTGGATCAGCGCGCGCTTGAGCTGGAAGCGAAATGGAAGCTCAAAGCGCGCGGTTGGGTGGCCGGTTTGCGTCGTGCCAACAACTTCGGCGCGCGATTCTCGGTATAGAACCGATGCGATACGTCGGCTAATGCCTTCAATTTAGGGATGTTTCGCTGCCAGTAACTGCTTAAACTTGCTTGACACCCGATGCTACGTGGATAGAGTCCAGCGTCTATAGTGCCGTAGCTCTTTGGGCGCGCGGGCGCGACAACACACACCGCAAGATACCTGCATACGCATGGAGTTTCCTCCGGTTTCCGAATCGCCCCGCGCCAGCGGTGATGTGCCATTTGTGACGGCTGCACAGGCCTCGGCGCTGCTGAAGTCCGGCATGGCGATCTCCAATGAGTTGATGGGCGCGGCTTTCCCTGAAATTGCCAGCGCGATTCTGGAGGCACTGTCGGGCAAATGGGATTTCGACGTCGGCTCGCCGCTGGTGCAGCGACATCTGGCGGCGAAGCTCGATGATCTGCATCACACATTCATGGCGCGCCTGCAGGAGACACAGGACCAATATTTTCACGAGATAACGGTAGGCCAGGTACAGGGCATGACGGCGGTCCTTGACGCCGAGACGTTGTCGCTAGTTGATTCGCTGTCGGTGGAAAGCACTACGGTGGTCGAGCGGCACGCGAGCAAGGTCGCCGGTTATGCGGAGCAATCGCTGCGCGACTTGAATCTGGTCGTTGCGTTTCTGCTTGGTAAAAGCGCTGTTCGCAGTTCGGAGAACCCGCTCGGACCCGCGGTGTATGTACGCGCGCTGCTGCGCACCGCCGAAGACACCGACCTGCACAAGGAAGCATGGGAATTTTTTCTGACGGTGTTCGAGAAGCCGTTGGGAGAAGAGCTTGCCCGCATCGTTCGGCAGCTGATCGATCACTACACCAATCATGGCGTAGATGTACGTGCGATCCGCAGAACGCGCGCGGCGCCAAAAAACAGTACGAGTCCGTGGCAGGTTCCCAATGCGCCTGGAACCCGTGGCCAGAATAACGCGCCCAACGCCAAAGACAGCAGCGCGCAGGATGGCAAAGGCGCGGCTGACCAATCTAAATCGCAAGGGCCGGCAGGTCCTGCGGCGGAAGAACCGAACATGTTGCTCGGTGGGTTATTGACCCGCCTGCAAGCCAACGCGCGTGGTTCGCGCTTGCCGCACCTGCCCTCGCACGGGCCGGCGCCGCAACAGTTGCTGCAATCGATTGGCGAGTTTCAGCACAACGATTTGCAGGAGCTCGGTCCCGGCGGCGATTTCGCTTTGCCGACTGAATCGATCGGGGCCCTGCGCGACGAGCTGATTTCGAAGTCGACCCGCGTGGTCGACAAGCTGACGATCGAGCTGGTCGGCATGTTGTTCGACCACGTGATGCAGGACAAGCAGGTTCCGTCCGAGATCAAGGCGCGCATTTCACGGCTGCAGTTTCCGGTATTGAAATCAGCGTTAATGGATGCGGCGTTTTTTGCGTCGAGTGCGCACCCGGCGCGCAAGTTGATCGACCGTATCGCCGGCACGTCTACCGGGTGGGAGCCTTACGGCGACGACAATCAGCGTTACCTGAAGGAAGTCGATCGCGTCATCACAGAAATTCTTAAACATTTTGAAACCGATCTCGGTGTGTTCGAGCGCTTATACGGTGAGTTCGACAAGTTCGTGTCGGACATCACGCCGGAAGAAAACGATCCGGTATCGCGCGCCAAGAAGGCGCTCGAAGCAGCTGAGAAGCACGAGATCCTCACTATCAACACTACGATTCAAGTCAGACGCGCATTTGAGCGGGTCGACCTCGAGCCGTATATCAAGGAGTTTCTGCTTGGTGCATGGGTCAAGGTACTGGTCGCCGCCACCGTTCGACAGGAAAAGACGCCTGGTTTTGCGAAAGCGTTCCGCGACGTCATTCACGAAGTGGTTTGGTCGGTACAGCCAAAGGCGAGCACCGAAGATCGCAGCAAGCTGGTCAAGCTGATTCCCGGAATGGTTCGCGTGCTGCGCGACGGGTTCGGTCTGATCAACGTGCCCGAGCGTGACCGCGATTTGTTTTTCACGCAACTGATGGAATCACACGCAATGGCTGTCAAGCCGGTAGATCAGGCGACGTACATCAAGTCGAGCCTGCTCGCGTCTGAATTGCGCGCCAAGATCGACGGTATGCAGTTGTCGGGCGTGTTCCCGGTAACGACTGTGCCGGGTGGCATCAAGGTGCCGACCAACGTCATCATGCGCGCCGCCGAAGAGCACAAGGCGGACATCTTCATGCCCGATCCGGTGACCGACATCGGGCGGCTCGATCCGGTTGAAGACGCGCGCGTGCAGGAAGAAATCGGGCGCTGGCAACGCGGCAACTGGTTCAAGCTGTGGAATGGCATGGAATTCTCGCGCGCGAAGCTGCGCTGGATGAGCCCGTTGCGCACGCTGTTCCTGTTCGCCAGCGAGCATGATCAGAAAGCGCACGTGATATCGGCCGATATGTTGAAGTCTTATCTGGCGCGCAAGTACATCGAGCCGCTCGAAAGCGTGCCGCTCACCAAGCGTGCAGTCGATGCCGTGGTGGCGGACTTTGAGAACGCGCCCGAGCGCGCGAAGTCGATGGCCAAACGCTACGAGGCGTCGCAGGCGGCATGAGCGCAGTACCGAAAGATGGCGCGGTGCTGCTGAAGAACACAACGTCGCCTCGCGAGATGGCTGCGCGAGCTCAAGCGGTGCAGGCGCCGCCGGGCCGCGTCAACAGTGGATTCGTTATCAAGCAACTGGTGGCCGACGGATTGTTGTCCGCCGCCGACGCTGAGCGTTTCAAGATTACCGGCGGTCGCGAACGTGCGGGCCATCCGCTGGTGGTGCTGGCAGAGATGAACTACCGGTCGCCGCAAGCCGACCGTCAATTGCTCGACCTCGAGACGCTGACGCGCTGGATCGCCGAGAAAGCTGCAATACCGTACTTCCACATCGATCCACTGAAAGTCGACTTTACGCGCGTAGTCGACGTGATGTCGTCGTCGTACGCAACGACGTACTCGATCCTGCCGGTAGCGATGGGCACCAACGAAGTAACGATTGCGACCAGCGAGCCGTTTCTGACGGGGTGGGATCGAGAGATCGAGCAGATCACAAAGAAAACGGTGCTGCGCGTCGTTGCCAATCCTCTTGACGTTGCGCGTTACACCATCGAGTTTTTCAAGCTTGCGCAACAGGTGCGCGGCGCTGCAAAGACCGGCAACACTCCGCTGGTGTCAAGCTTCGAACAACTGGTGGAGCTTGGCGGCAAGGTCGAAGCCAACGATGCACACGTCATTCACATCGTCGACTGGCTGCTGCAATACGCGTTCGATCAACGTGCGAGTGATATCCACCTCGAGCCGCGCCGCGAATTTGGCGTTGCACGATTCCGCATCGACGGTGTGTTGCATCAGGTGTATCAGGTGCCAGCAGGGGTAATGGGCGCGATGACGAGCCGCATCAAGCTGCTCGGGCGAATGGACGTGGTGGAAAAGCGCCGCCCGCAGGACGGCCGCATCAAGACCAAGGTCAGTACCGGAATCAATGCCGGGCGCGAAGTAGAGATCCGTTTGTCGACACTGCCGACCGCGTTCGGCGAAAAACTGGTGATGCGCATCTTCGATCCCGAAGTCGTCGTGCGCAGCTACGCCGAGCTCGGCTTCGCCAACGAAGAAGCGAAGTTGTGGGAGAACTGGATCCATCGGCCGTCGGGCATTGTGCTGGTCACCGGTCCGACCGGATCGGGCAAGACAACCACACTTTATTCGACGCTCAAGCAACTCGCGACCGACGAAGTCAACGTCAGCACCGTCGAGGATCCGATCGAGATGGTCGATCCGGCGCTCAACCAGATGCAGGTTCAGCACGGCATCGATCTTGGCTTTGCCGACGGCCTGCGCGCTTTGATGCGGCAGGACCCGGACATCATCATGGTCGGCGAGATTCGCGACAAAGAGACGGCCGACATGGCGGTGCAGGCCGCGCTTACCGGCCACCTGGTGTTCTCGACGCTGCATACCAATGATGCGGCGTCATCGGTGGCGCGGCTACTTGAGCTCGGCGTGCCCAACTATCTTGTCAACGCGACCTTGGTTGGCATTCTTGCGCAGCGTCTGATCCGCACGCTGTGTCCGCACTGCAAGGCACTCGGTGATCCGATCGATCCGATGTTGTGGAAGGAGTTGGTCAGTCCGTGGCGCTCCAACATTCCAGAGAAGGTTTACAAACCGGTCGGCTGCCTCGAGTGCCGCAACACCGGTTACATGCGCCGCACGGGGCTGATCGAGATGCTGGTGATGACCGATGCGATGCGCGCGCTGGTTTCTAACGCGACCGATATTGTCAAACTGCGCGGCCAGGCGGCGCGCGACGGACTCAGATCGCTGCGCCTGTCCGGTGCACAGAAAATCGCGAACGGGGTGACGACGATGGATGAAGTGCTTAAGGCCGCACCGCCGTTTACTACGTAGAGCTGAATTTTCTAACAAGAGCGCGGTGTCTCCCCGCGTTTGCTTTGCCCTTGAACACCACGACGGCAGTTAAGACAAAATTAAACGACCTGTGCTCATGGGCCGCTTATGCCACTTCAGCCAAATTCAGGCTGGTTGAATCACCGAATTCGCGCCCGCATGGGGGCACGCCCGTCCCCAAGGGCACATCTACGGTCCATCAATGCTATTTGCTCAACTGGCGCATCGCCCGCGTCAAACCGTCTAGCGTCATCGGAAACATCTTGCCGCCTGCAATCTGTCGAATGACCGAAATCGATTGACGGTATTGCCACAGCTGCTCCGGCTCCGGGTTCAGCCACACTGACTTCGGATACGTCGCAAACAATCGCTGTAGCCACACTGCGCCGGCTTCTTCGTTGTTGTACTCGACCGAGCCGCCCGGCTGCAGCACTTCGTATGGGCTCATCGTTGCATCGCCGACCAGGATCAGCTTCCAGTCGTGCGGATACTTGCGAAGTACGTCCCAGGTCGCAAAGCGCTCGGTGTAGCGGCGCCGGTTGTTGCGCCATAAAAATTCGTAGACGCAGTTGTGAAAGTAGTAGAACTCAAGGTGCTTGAACTCGCTTTTCGCCGCGCTGAATAATTCTTCGGTGCGCTTGATGTGCTCGTCCATCGTGCCGCCAACATCGAGCAGCATCAGCACCTTGACGGTATTGTGCCGTTCCGGCACCAGCTTCAGATCGAGCCAGCCGGCGTTCTTCGCGGTCGACTCGATCGTGTCGTGCATGTCGAGCTCGAGCTCGGCACCTTCGCGTGCGAAGCGGCGCAGTCGTCGCAGCGCGACCTTTACGTTGCGCGTGCCGATCTCGACCGAATCGTCATAGTCGCGGTAGCCGCGCATCTCCCACACCTTGACGGCTAATTTGCCGCCCTTGGACGCACCGCCGATGCGAATGCCTTCGGGATGAGCGCCGCCGTGCCCGAACGGAGACGTGCCGCCCGAGCCGATCCATTTGCTGCCGCCGTGGTGTGCGCCGTCCTGCTCTTCGAGCCGCTTGCGAAACTCGTCCATCAATTTGTCCCAGCCGAGCTTTTCGAGTTTCGCAAGCTCCTCCGGCGAGAACGTGCGCTCGAGCATCTGCTTGAACCACTCGTCGGGAATCTCTTTGGTGAAATCGATTGCGGTTTGCACGCCGCGAAAGTATTCGCCGAAGGCGCGATCGAAACGGTCGAACTGCGTTTCGTCCTTGACCATCGTCGCGCGCGACAAATAGTAAAAGTCGTCGATCGAGGGACCAATGACGCCGTGCTTGAGTGCGTCGAGCAACGTCAGCAGCTCGTTGATCGAGACCTTCAGTTTCGCCTGGCGCAGATGAAAGAAGAAGTCAATCAGCATCTCTGGAACCGTGCCGGGCGAGCCGAAGCTCGAGATGACGCCTCACGTCGGGCCACTCGGCCGCGAGGATGCTGTAGAACACAGTGTCGCGTACGGAGCCGTCGCGCCGCGCATGATGGTGTCGAATCACGCCGTCTCGTTTCGCGCCAAGCGCCTCGATCGCGCGCTGCGACGCGAAGTTGAAGTGATCGGTGCGCAGCCCGACCACCTCGCAACCGAGCGTTTCAAAAGCGTGAGTCATCAGCAACATCTTGCACGCCGTGTTGACGTGGCTTCGCTGCCAGCGCTTTGCGTACCACGTGTAGCCGATCTCGACGCGGCGCGCTGCGGGCACGATGTCGTGAAAGCGCGTGCAACCGGCAATGCTGTTGGTAGTCATCTCGCGTACGGCCCACGGCACCATGTGGCCCGCACATTGCCCTTCCAGCGCCGCGTGAACGTAGGCTTCCGTGTTTTCCGGTTCCGGCACGGTTGTAAACCATAACTTCCAGAGCTCACCGTCGCCCGCGGCGGAAATCAAGCCGTTCTGATGTTCCGCCCGCAGCGGCTCCAATCTGACGCCGCATCCCTGCAGCGTGACCGGCGCAACGCCGATCATCAGCGGTTCTGGCGCGCCATGAACACGAGCCGCTCGAAGAGGTGCATGTCCTGCTCGTTCTTCAGCAGTGCGCCCGCCAGCGGTGGAACCACGAGCTTCTCGTCCCTGGAGCGCAGTGCGTCGGCCGGGATTTGCTCGGCGACCAGCAGCTTGAGCCAATCGAGCAGTTCGGACGTCGATGGCTTTTTCTTCAGCCCCGGCAGCTCGCGCGTACCGAAAAAAACCGAGAGCGCATTTTGCAGCAGCTCCTTGCGCAGCTTGGGAAAGTGCACGTCGACAATGGTCTGCATCGTCTCCTTGTCGGGAAACTTTATGTAGTGAAAAAAGCAGCGCCGCAAAAACGCGTCGGGCAGTTCCTTTTCGTTGTTCGACGTGATGACGACCAGCGGCCGGTGGCGTGCCTGCACCGTCTGCCGCGTCTCGTAAACAAAGAATTCCATCCGATCGAGCTCGCGCAGCAAGTCATTCGGAAATTCGATATCGGCCTTGTCAATCTCGTCGATCAGCAGCACGGTCTGCTGCTCGGCGTCGAACGCCTGCCACAGCACGCCTTTTACAATGTAGTTGTGAATGTCCTGCACTCGCGCGTCGCCGAGTTGCGAGTCGCGCAGCCGGGACACAGCGTCATATTCGTATAAGCCCTGTTGCGCCTTGGTGGTCGACTTGATGTGCCACGCCAGCAGCGGCATATTCAGTGCCCGCGCAACTTCTTCGGCCAGCATTGTCTTGCCGGTGCCCGGTTCGCCCTTGATCAGCAACGGCCGCTGCAGAATCAACGCCGCGTTGACCGCGAGTTTCAGATCATCGGTTGCGACGTAGGTATCAGAGCCTTCAAAGCGTGCCATTGGCGAACGAGACAAGTCAGCGAGAGGTGAATCGAGTATACGATCGAGCGCGATGAACAAAGCGCATGGAACGGCGCTGCGCGCTCCGCTATAATCCGCGCGGTCGAATTGAGTTCCAACAGCATGAAACGTTTCGTATGTTTGCTTTCCGGCGCCATCATCGCGATCGCGGCGCCCGCGTTCGGCCAGGAAACCAAGATGGCTGCATCGCCGAAAGCGGCCGGCGCAGACACTCCCGTGTCGATGTGCATCGGCTGCCATTCGATTCCCGGCTACCAGGCGTCGTTTCCGGTGGTCTACCGAGTACCGAAGATCGGCGGGCAGACCTCGCAATACATTGAAGCTGCGTTGAAGGCTTATCGCCAGGGCGCGCGCAATCATCCGTCGATGACGGCCGTGGCGAAGGGCCTGACAGATCAGCAAATTTCCGCATTGGCCGCTTATTACGCGGCGCGCGGCAATGCTGCTGTGTTATCGGCGGCAGCTAAATGAAGCGCGC
>JACCZX010000359.1 GCA_013695705.1 Burkholderiaceae bacterium
AAAGGCTTCCTGCGCGCCTCATCGGCCAGCCAGGAAGAAAGCTCCGGCGCCGACAGCGGCTTGATCAAAACTTGAAACCGGACGGTCGGGGCGCATTGCGCAGCGATTTGACGCTGGTCTCGAACAAATTCAGCGTGTCATAGCCCGCGTCGGTGATGCGGGTGGTTATCTGCGCCACCATGGCCGGCTCGTCGCCGACAATCGCAGCGAGCCTGCCGCCGACTTTCAATTGATCGATCAACAGAGGTGGCACCACGGGCAGCGAGCCAGTGACAACGATGACGTCGTACGGCGCGCCTTCAACGAAACCATGGCTCGCGTCGGCCAGGGTAACGCGCACGTTGTGGACTCCCGCGCGGCGCAGGTTGTCCTCGCCGAAAGCCTTCAACCGCGGCTCGATCTCGACCGAAGCGACTTCGTCCGCCTGGTGCGCCAGAAGCGCCGCCATGTAACCGGAGCCGGTGCCAATTTCAAGCACGCGATCGCCGGATCTGACGGCAAGCTCCTGCAGGAAGCGCGCTTCCAGTTTAGGCGACCACATCGATTCGCCGCTGTCCCAATCTTCCACGCGCAATGGGATTTCCATGTCGGCAAACGCCAGAGCGCGATACGCCGGCGGCACGAAATGTTCGCGCTTGACGATATAAAGCAAATCGAGAACCGCGGAGTCGAGCACATCCCAGGTCCGCACTTGCTGCTCGACCATATTGAACCGCGCTTGTTCGATGTCCAGTTCGACGTGCACCGACAACCTTGTACAGCCAACGAGCGCGAAAGTTTATCAGCGCAGTAGTACTTCGCCGTGCAATTCACGCCGCGATATGCGCGATCTGTCGCATGCAGGCGCACTATGGCAAGCTGGCGCCGATGAAACCGATCTTGATTCCCAACGTGTTGACGATCGCTGGTGTCGACCCCTCGGGAGGCGCGGGCATCGTGGCCGACATCAAGGCGATCAGCGCGCAGCGCGCGTACGCGTGCGCGGTGGTGGCCGCGCTGACTGCGCAGAACACACGGTCGGTAACCGATGTGCTCGCGGTAGACCCCACATTCGTCGCACGTCAGATCGATACGTTGTACGCAGACGTGCGCATCGACGCACTGAAGATCGGCATGTTGGGTCAAGCTGCGGTGATAGAGATCGTCGCCGACCGACTTGCCGCTTACGACACCGCGCATCGCGTGCTAGATCCGGTGATGGTGGCAAAAAGCGGCGACGTTTTGCTTGAGAAACCGGCAATCGGGGTACTGCGTGAAGCGCTTTTGCCACTGGCGACGGTGATCATGCCCAATTTGCCCGAAGCCGGCGTGCTGCTCGGCGCCCGCACGGTTGAAACGATCAAGGAGATGTATCGCGTGGCCGAGCGTTTGCGCGAGTTGATGACCGCCAGCGGCGCTCGCTGGGTCTATCTGAAAGGCGGACATTTGCCAGGCGACGATGCGTTCGACCTGCTGACCGACGGCGACCGCATGATCGAGCTGAATCTGCCGCGAATCGCGACCAGAAACACGCACGGCACGGGTTGCACGCTGTCGGCCGCGCTGGCGGCGTTGCTGCCGCAATCTGAAGTCGTACCGGAAGCGGCGCGTCGCGCCAAGTCGTACCTTACGGAGGCGCTTCGTTATGCCGAACGACTTTCGGTTGGGGCGGGCAATGGCCCAGTGCATCATTTCCACGCCATGTGGGCGGCGCGCGCTCCCGACGGCGCGTGACATAATCCGTGCCCTCGGCGGATTAGCTCAGCTGGTTAGAGCGGTGGAATCATAATCCATGTGTCCGGGGTTCGAGTCCCTGATCCGCCACCAAACATTTAGTGCAGCGTAAAGTGCACTACTGCATGAGATCCGCGCGTTTGTTGAGCGTAAGGAAGGTAGGGCATCTTGGAACAGACTCAGGTTCGAAACCGCTTTAATCGACCGCTTAGTCCGCATCAAGTCGAGGAATTGATTGCCAAATTGCGGCAGACTGCGGTGTCGCGTCAGGAGTCAGACCCTGCTGCTGCTGACATTCTGTTTAAGGCGCAGCACGCCGTCACAATGCTTTGGCGCGAGGTTGCTCTGCACGACTCGCTAACCTCGACCGCCGAGGAAGTGCTGCATAAGGCACAGGCAGGCTTGAAGGCGTGCCTCGAACGGGAGTCGGTGGCAACAGCACACGAGGCGTTGGCGGAACTAGAGCGGCTGCACAAGTTAATCAAGGAGCCACCCGTCACGCTCGACGTTTGGCACGATGACGGTCTTACCACCATTGGCGGATCGCATGGTCCGCAAAGTGAGCGGTGATGATCGAGGCCGGGGTTGATTGACGCCTATGATTCACGCGTCAGGCACGAGACCTCATCGGACATCAAACTTGTACTTATGCGAACAATTGCAACGCTGATTTTCAGTTTCACTGCGCTGGCTGCTGCGACGCTCGCCGGATGCGCTTCTTCGAACCGTCTGTCCGACGGCTCGATGATTGGCGTGATGACAACGCGGCAGTTGCCCGTCGTCACGATCGACAGCAAAGACTATCGGCTCGCGCCCGGGGCACGCATCGTTGGGGCCAATAATTCGAGCGTGACTCCGAATCAGGTGCCGGCCAACAGCAAGGTCCGCTATCGGGTCGACGCCTCGGGGCTGGTAACACACGTCTGGCTGCTCCCGCCTGATCGATAGTTGCCACCCCCGGATCCGACTCATCGTCGTCGGATAAACCCGTGACAGCGAACAAAAAACTTTTCATCCGCACTTTCGGCTGCCAGATGAACGAGTACGACTCGGACAAGATGGCCGATGTCCTGCACGCATCCGATGGGCTGGTGGCGACCGACGATCCTGCCGACGCCGATGTCATCCTGTTCAACACGTGCTCGGTACGCGAGAAAGCGCAGGAAAAAGTTTTCTCCGACCTTGGCCGGGTCAGACATTTGAAGCAGAACAACCCCGATTTACTGATTGGCGTCGGCGGCTGTGTTGCCAGCCAGGAAGGCGCGGCAATCGTCGCGCGCGCACCGTATGTGGATCTGGTGTTCGGTCCGCAAACGTTGCATCGCCTGCCCGAATTGATTCGTAAGCGGCGCGCAACAGGGCGTCCACAGGTTGATATCTCGTTTCCCGAAATCGAGAAGTTCGATCATCTGCCCCCGTCGCGCGCTTATGGAGAAAATGAGGGCGCAAGCGCGTTCGTGTCGATCATGGAAGGGTGCAGCAAGTACTGCAGCTTCTGCGTGGTGCCGTACACGCGCGGCGAAGAAGTTTCGCGGCCGATGGATGACGTGCTGGTCGAAGTGGCAGATCTCGTTGGACTCGGCATCAAGGAAGTGACGCTGTTGGGGCAGAACGTCAACGCGTATCGCGTCGCAGACGCCGACTTTGCAGCACTGCTCGAATACGTCGCCGAAATTCCCGGCATCGAGCGGATTCGCTTTAGCACTTCGCATCCAAAGGAGTTCACGCAGCGATTGATCGACGTGTATGCGCGTTTGCCGAAGCTGGCCAACCATCTGCATCTGCCGGTGCAGTCGGGCAGCGATCGAGTGCTGGCGGCGATGAAGCGCGGCTACACCGCACTCGAGTACAAATCGATTGTGCGTCGCCTGCGGCAGGTGCGTCCGGAAATTTCCATCTCATCGGATTTCATCGTCGGCTTTCCTGGTGAGAGCGAACAAGACTTCGCGAAAACGATGCAGTTGATTGACGAAATAGGTTTTGACGCGAGCTTCAGCTTTGTCTACAGCAAGCGGCCCGGTACGCCCGCGGCCGAGCTGCTCGACGAAACGCCGCCCGCGACTAAGCTGGCTCGCCTTGCGAGGCTGCAGGCGGCGATCAACGAAAACGCGCAGCGCTTCAGCGAGGCGATGATCGGATCGACTCAACGGGTGCTGGTAGAAGGCCGGTCGAGGAAAAGTGCACTGGAAATGATGGGTCGCACCGAAGACAATCGCGTCGTCAATTTTGCGGTCGGGGCGAGTGCGGGAGATTGGGTCGGGCGCATGCTTGACGTGCACATCACGCAGGCATTGTCACACTCGCTGCGCGGGGAACTTCGAACGCACGAGCTGGCTCTTAATGCGTGAGAACAAACCGGCTTTTCAGGCGACCGAATACGTTTAGCAGCCTTGAGCGGCGCGTTACGATCGGCTCGCGTGTGCGGCACGCGGCGCTGATAACGATGCACGACTGCAAGGAGAAAGCATGACCGCCATTACCCCTACGCGCAGCGCGGCGACCATGGGCGCGATCCTCGCGGCCAGTTTTACATTCATCGTATCGGCGTGCGCGACTTTGCAGCCGGCAGTTGGCGACGCAAAACCGGCGCCGCCGCCACCTCCTGCTGCCTCGGCGATGCCGGGATCGACTCCGCCCGCTGCTGCTCCATCCGCACCGCCGGCAGCCAACGCGCCTGCAGCGCCTGCAACGCGCCCTGCAGCGCCGAACGCCGCCGCTCCCGGCGCCCCACCGCCGCCTGCGGCAGGATCACCGCGCCCATTTGCGGAGGTTATTAAGGACGCGAAACAGCTCCCGGGCTTTTTTCCGATTTGGCAAAAGGATGATCGCACCTGGATCGAGGTCGCGCCCGAGCAAATGGACAAGCCATTTTTCCTATCGATCAACATGAGCCGCGGCATCGGCGAACGGGGGTTGTTCGCAGGGACGATGGGCGCGTGGTACACGATCGGTGGCGAATACGTTGGGCAGTTTCGCAAGGCCGCGGGCAACCTTCATCTGCTGGCAAAAAACACGACGTTTATCGCCCGCGCCGGCTCGCCGGAAGAGCGCGCCGTCAAGAACAGCTTCTCTGACAGCCTGCTTGGCTCCGCGCCGATCGCCAGCGCGCCGCATCCGGAGCGCAAATCGATCTTGATCGACGCCAATGCGTTGTTGATGACCGACATGCCGCGCGCTTCGTACGTGATCGAGCGCGCTTATCGCAACTCGTTTCATTTCGACGCGCGCAATTCGTTCATTCAGTCGGCCAAAGCGGATAACGAGCGCACGGTGTTCGACGTCACTGCACACTACGCACAACCGCGCATTCCGGTGCCGGCGCCATCGTCGCCGATGCCTGGCGCAACGCCTCCTCCTTTCTATCCACCGCCGATTGTGCTGGAAGACCCGCGCAGCCTGTTCCTCGGATTTTTGTACACGTTCAGCAAGCTTCCTGACAATCCGATGCGGCCGCGGCTGGCTGATTCACGCATCGGGCACTTCGGCACCGCCAAAGTCAATTTCAGCGATGACTCGAAGTTCCTGCCGGTGCGCTGGTACGTGCAGCGCTGGCGGATGGAGAAGAAAGAGCCGAACACGGATGTTTCGGAGCCGGTCAAGCCGATCACGTTCTATCTGGGCAATGAAATTCCGGAGAAGTATCGCGAGCCGATCCGGCAAGGCATCCTCGAATGGAACAAGGGTTTCGAGCGCATCGGCTTCAAGAACGCGATCGTGGTCAAGCAGCAGCCTGACGATGCCGACTACGACCTCGGCGAGACGCAGTACTCTTCCGTGCGCTGGATGGCGACCGCGACGCCTTCGTTCGGCGCGATCGGCCCCTCACAGGT
>JACCZX010000368.1 GCA_013695705.1 Burkholderiaceae bacterium
GTCATGCGCATCACCGGATTCCGCACGGGCATCCGGGATACTACAATCGCGCGTGGCTCCAGCATAATTGCTCCGCGGTGACGGCGGCCTGCATGGTGATGAGAAAACAGGTGTTCGAAGAACTCCACGGCTTCGATGAGGTGAATCTTCCGATCAATTTCAACGATATCGATCTTTGCCTGCGACTGCGCGAGCGCGGGCTCCAGATCATCTGGACGCCGTACGCGAATCTCCTGCATCACGAGTCAGCGTCGCGCGGACATCACGCGACGCGCGAGCAACAAGCGCGGTTCCTCCGTGAAGCGACCTACATGCAGGAATGCTGGGGTCATGAGCTGCTGGGGGATCCGTTTTACAGTCCCAACCTGACGCTGAAGCCACCGGGTTACGAGATCGCGTTTCCGCCTCGAAGTCACGGTGGAGACGCTTCGTTGAAGAGGTTGCCGGCCTGAGCGCTTGCGTTTACCAGCTGTGCACCAAATCTGATCGACGATGCGCAAGACCAAAATCATCTGCACGCTCGGCCCGGCGACGGAAAGTTCGAAGGTGCTGCGAGCGTTGATGCAGCAGGGCGCCGACGTTTTCCGCCTCAACATGAGCCATGCGAAGCATGACTGGGTGCGGGAAATTGTGCCGCGCATCCGAAGCATCGCAGCGGAGCTGGGGCGTCCGGTCGCCATTTTGTTGGATACGCAAGGCCCGGCGATTCGGACCGGTGATCTGCGGACGGATTTGCAACTGAAGCCGGGCGATATCTTTGAGTTCACCGTCCGCGGTGCCAGGAGCGAGGAAACGAACTCAGTCGATGTGAATTACGACGGGCTCATCAACGACATCTCCGCGGGCGATACGGTGCTCGTCGACAATGGCGTCATTCAACTGCTCGTGCTGGAGAAGAAAGAGAACCGCATCCGCTGCGAGGTTCTCACCGCGGGCACGCTCGGCTCGCGCCGGCACATCAATCTACCGGGGGTGCGAGTGAATTTGCCTCCGCTGACGCAGAAGGATCTCGACGACGTGCGGGTGGGCGCAGAGTTAAACGTGGACTTCGTGGCGCTGAGTTTCGCGCGACAGGAAAGCGACGTCGAGGAGCTGCGGCGCGTGATGCGAACGCTCGGGAGCACCGCGCACATCATCGCTAAAATCGAAGATCAATCGGCCGTCGCGCAAATCGACGACATGATCAAGGCGGCGGACGTAATCCTCGTCGCGCGGGGCGATCTTGGAATCGAATGTCCGATGGAAGAGCTGCCCATCATCCAGCGGAAGATCGTGAAGCAGTGTCTTCATTTTGGAAAGCCGGTGATCGTCGCAACGCACATGCTTGAGTCGATGATCGAGAACCCGGTCCCGACGCGGGCGGAGATCACGGATGTCGCGAACGCCGTCTTCGAGCAGACGGATGCGATCATGCTCAGTGGCGAGACCACGGTGGGAAGATATCCGGTGAAATGCGTGGAGGTTTTCGATCGCGTGGCGCGCCGGATCGAACGCAGCGGCGGCGCGGGTTACGCACGCAACACTGAGCTCCATGATTCGAGGCAAAAGACGGTGGCGGCGGCGGTGTCTCTCGCCAATTCGTTGCCGCACGCGAATCTGATCATCTTCACGCGGCACGGAACGATGGCGCGCTATGTCTCGAATATGCGACCAGAACGCGCGCCGATTTTTGCCTTCACCCCGAGCGAGCGTGTTTGCCGGCAGCTCGCGCTCTGTTGGGGGACGCATCCCGTGCTGCTAGAGTTTACGGATGACCCGAACAGCACGATCGAAGCGGCGGAAAAGTACTTGTGCGAGGCGCGCCTGACGCAGGCGGGTGATAGTCTTGTCGTTATGAGCGATCTCCGGGCAGGCGGGGCGCAGGTGGATTCGATCCAGGTGCGGCAAGCAAAAGACGCCGCCAATTTGACCGCCATCTCAGCGGACGAGTCGATGATGGATTAGGTGGTTGTTCTGTAGCAACGGCGCGCTGTCGCCGTGACACGCGCGCGACGTCTCGATGCGCCTTGGTAAGAATGAGCGCGTACGAGCAAAGCGAGGACGACTAAAGCTCCCGCTGCGCACGCAGCGTCAGCTCGAGCAAGGGCAAATGGGCCACGTCTTTGGGCCGCGCGACGGCGCGTTTGCTCTTAATGAGTGAGGCGAGCGGAAGGACGGCGACTTGTTGCCCTAGCCAATCGAGTTCCAGCGCCCTTGCGCGTTCCGCTTCGAAGCTCGCCAGACCGTCGACGCGTAAAGGAAGTTCACGAGGGTGTCGTCGACGAGGGCCACGAC
>JACCZX010000042.1 GCA_013695705.1 Burkholderiaceae bacterium
CGCCAAGGGCATGAGCTTCAACGAGATTGGCGACATTCTAGGAATTTCGCCGCATACGGTCACCGCGCACATCAAGAAGATTTATCGCAAGCTGGCCGTGCATTCGCGCGGTGAAGCGGTGTACGAAGCAACGCAGATGGGGTTGCTGAAAAACTGAAGACGATGCGCGTCTGCATGCTGGCTTGCAGCGCCCGCATATCGGCGCGCGCGTGCGCGCTCCTTCTGGCGCTTTGCTTCACTGCAACGTTTACATTGGCCGCCGCGGCCGACGAAGCCATCGATGTCGATCGCATCGAGCTGACCTCTGGGTCGCGCGCAGCGTTTCCGGGCCGCGATGCGTTGTGGCAATCGCATGCGCTACCTTTGCGCTGGTCGTCCGGCAGCGGCACACGCCAAGGCGCGTGGATCCGCTTGGTGTTCAAGGCTGCAGAACATTCAACCGAGGGTTGGAGCATCCTGCTCAACCGCCTTCCCACCGGTGGAACGATCTTCCTCAACGGCAAGATGGTGGCGGATCTGCCGCTCGATTCAGACCGGCGTTACGTTCGCTGGCGACGGCCGCATCTGATCAATCTGCCGGGCGGGTTCCTGCAGGACAGCAACGAGGTATTGATTTACACCTCGTACGGAGTCGGAGTGCACGGAGTCGGCCCGATCGTGGTGGGACCGACGGTGGAATTGCAGCCGCGCTACGGCAACGAATTTTTCGTAAGCCATACGCTGCGCTGGGTGTCGCTGCTGCTGTTGGTACTACTGGCGATCGGCTTTGCCGCGCTGTGGCTGCGCCGCCGCTCGGAAAATCTGTTCGGGCTGCTCGCGTTGATGTCCGGCTTCTGGGCGCTGCGCTCGCTTGACTTCGTATTCGAATCGATGCCGGCCGATGCACGCTACTGGATGCGCGGCGCGTTCTACCTGGGCACGGCGGTATTCACGGCGGTCGCAACGATCACGATGTGGCGGCAGGGCGGGCGTCACCGCTCGCGCGCCGAACTCGGATTGATGGTTCTCGCTGCGATGGGCCCGGGTCTGTACCTGCTGTTCGGCGACATGTTCGACATCCAGGCCGGAGCGATCTGGCAGGCAGTGATGCTGACAGCATTGGCCACCGGCGTGCTGACGCTCGCGGGGCACGCGATTTTCACGCCATCGTTCATGCTGAAGGTCATCGTTGCCGCGCTGGTGCTGGCGCTCGGCGCTGCGATCCACGATTTCCTTGTGTACGTCGGCGTACTGCCATTCGCCAGTCCTGAGTTGTTGAATATCGCCACGCCGGTATTGCTGATAGCCCTCGGCGCCACGTTGATCGATCGATTCGTGCGATCGCTGGCCGACGTCGAGAAAACCAACACCGAGCTCGAAACGCGTATTCATGAGCGCGAACAATTGCTCAAGCGCAACTTCGACCGGCTGCGCGAAAGCGAACGACTCAAAGCCAGCGCGCAGGAGCGGCAGCGCATCATGCAGGACATGCACGACGGGCTCGGCTCGCAACTGTTGTCGTCGTTGATGCTGGTCGAGCGCGGCGCGATGTCGAACGAACAGGTCGCGCAGATTTTGCGCGAGTCGATCGACGACATGCGGCTTGCGATCGATGCGCTGGCCGCCGAAGACTCCGACCTGCTCGCCGCGCTGGGCAACATGCGTTTTCGCATGGAACCGCGGCTTAAGGCTGTAGGTATGGATCTTCAATGGGACGCGCGCAACCTGCCGGAGGAAGTCGACCTCGATCCGAATGCAGTATTGCCGGTTCTGCGAATTACGCAGGAAGCGCTGACCAACGCGATCAAGCATTCGCGCGCCCGCATGGTGCGCGTCACGCTGGCGATCGATCACGAAGGCGATGCTCAATGGCTGTCGATTCGTGTCACCGACAACGGCCGTGGACTGGCCGCCGGTAACGGTGGCACCGGCCGCGGTATGTTGAACATGCGCAACCGCGCACAACGGATCGGCGCGGCTTTGAAATTCGAATCGGTGCCCGGCGCCGGCACCATGATGATGGTGCGATTGCCGCTCGACACAACGCCGGGTCCCACCACGCGCGCAATGCAGTTGTCGCTCGACACCGAGGCAGTGATCGAAAAGGTGCGAGCCGACCTGCCACTGCGGCAAACCAACGCGCCGAGCGCGCGATAAAGGCGCGGCCATGCCGCCGCATGCCGATTCCGGTTCGCTGTTCGACGACGTCGAGGATGATCTGTTCGGCGATCCGATCCCCACCGTACAGCGCTCGAGCGCAGCAGTTGAAGCCGCCGACCTTGACGAGTCGCTGACGCGCCTGGGGCGGCTGCTGCCACGCGACGTTCATCTTGGCACGTCTTCGTGGCACTTCCCGGGCTGGCGCGATCTGGTGTGGCGCGGCGACGCGGACTACAGTGAATCACAACTTGCGCGTCATGGGTTGCCAGCCTATGCGCAGCATCCTCTGCTCCGCTGCGCCGGCATCGACCGAACCTTTTATCAGCCGCTGGCGGTCGCTGAATACGAGCGCTACGCCGAGCAGGTGCCCGATGATTTTCGATTTTTGGTCAAAGCGCCGGCGATGATTGCGGATGCGGCCATGCGCGGCAAACGCGGCGAACCGATCGAACCTAACCCGCTGTTTCTAGATCCGTCGGCCACGATCGATCACTTCGTACAACCTGCGATAACTGGCTTGCGCCACCGCGCAGGCCCATTGGTGTTCCAGCTGTCGCCGGTGCCGCCTGAGATGAAGAGCGCTGACCACGGCGTTGAAATCATCGAGCGAATCGGCACCTTTCTCGACGCGCTTCCGAAAAGCGTCGCCGACGTCACGCCCATTTACGCAATCGAATTGCGCGACGCCGAATTTTTGACGCCGCGCTTGGTTCGGATGCTGCGCGGATGCGGTGCGCGCTTATGCATCGCGCTGCATCCGCGGATGCCAGTGGCGGCGCGTCAGAGCGCGGCGCTACGGGCGATGGATGCGCTCGACGAAGAGGGCGACGATTGGCGACTTAAAGGTCCGCTGGTAGTGCGCTGGAATCTTGCCGCCGGGTTACGCTACGAGGAAGCGCGCACTCGCTACGCGCCATTTGATCGGCTGGTGGATCCGGATATTCCGACCCGCGGCACGCTTGCTCATCTGATTCACGTGGCAATCAAGAGCCATCAGCCAAGCTTCATCATTGCGAACAACAAGGCCGAAGGCAGCGCGCCGTTGACGTTGGTCGAGCTGGCCAAGGCGGTGGTGCGGTAACACTCGCTTGCAGCAGCTGCGCTGAAGCGCACGTTGCAAAAGCAGGGCCAGTCGTCACTTTGCGTAGCGCTCGCCGTGGTGGTCTATTGCGAGATAGCGCACACCCTGCTGGTTGAGAAACGCAAGCGCACTGTCTACCGGCTGCAGCATTGCAACGGTTGCACACGCGCCTGCCGCGATCGCCAACGGCGCGACCACCGACACCGAGCGCCAGTGCTCTACCGGCCATCCGGTGCGCGGA
>JACCZX010000044.1 GCA_013695705.1 Burkholderiaceae bacterium
CCGTCCCCTTTGACTTCACCGATGAACACCGCCTTGTGCAGATGGTGATTTTTCTCGTCCATCTTCGAGACGATGCCGGACGGCGCAGTAAACGTCTGCCCCGCCATCGCTGCGATGACCTTGTCGGTGTCGAACGTCTTGGCTTTCTCGACCGCCTGCTTCCACATATAGATGCCGATGTAAGTGGCTTCCATCGGATCATTGGTTAGCGGCTTGTCGGCCCCTGGCAGCTTCTTCGCTTTGGCGTACGCAGTCCATTTGTCCTTGAACGCATCGTTGGCGGGTGCCTTGATCGACATGAAGTAATTCCACGCCGCAAGATGGCCCACCAGCGGCTTGGTGTCGACACCACGCAGCTCTTCTTCGCCGACCGAGAACGCGACTACCGGAACGTCGGTCGCCTTTAACCCTTGGTTGCCCAGCTCCTTATAGAACGGCACGTTCGAATCGCCGTTGATCGTCGATACCACGGCAGTCTTGCCGCCGGCTGCGAACTTCTTCACGTCGGCAACGATCGTCTGGTAATCGCTATGCCCGAACGGCGTGTACTTCTCGTCGATGTCCTTATCGGCGACGCCCTTCGATTTGAGAAACGCGCGCAGAATCTTGTTGGTTGTGCGCGGATAAACGTAGTCGGTGCCGAGCAGCACCCAGCGCTTGGCAGCACCGCCTTCCTTGCTCATCAAATACTCGACCGCCGGAATCGCCTGCTGATTTGGCGCAGCGCCGGTATAGAAGACGTTCTTGGACAGCTCTTCGCCTTCGTATTGCACGGGATAAAAGAGCAGGCCATTTAATTCTTCGAACACCGGCAGCACCGATTTGCGCGAGACCGACGTCCAGCAGCCAAACACCGCCGCCACTTTTTCCTGCGTGATCAGCTGGCGCGCCTTCTCCGCGAACAGCGGCCAGTTCGACGCCGGGTCGACTACAACGGGCTCGATCTTCATGCCCATCACGCCGCCCTTGGCGTTGATCTCCTCGAACGCCATCAGCGCCACGTCTTTGAGCACCGTTTCTGAAATGGCCATCGTGCCGGACAGCGAATGCAGCACGCCCACCTTGACCGTCTTCTGCTGCGCCAGCGCGTTTTGGGTTCCAATGCCCGCCGCTGCGAGTGCAGTGGTGAGGGCGAGCGCCTTGAGCGCCCCTCGTCTTTTCAGCATGTGATTTCCTTCCGTCGTCGGTTGCGATTCAGACCGCCGATGCGCGGCGCTCTGCTTCAACGTTTCGCAAGACCTATGCCAAAAGTCAAGTTGTTGAAATGGTTGATTTAATTTTTTACGTCGCGGAGACGGCGCTCTGCCGTGGTGCGGCTGTATCACGCATGCACCGCTAGCGAGCGACGCTATGTACGAACATGGCGCACCGATGGCGCGCTACGCGCCGGCGTGCATGACATTCTCTTTACTTATTTTGCGGGAGTTTTTTCACCGCCGGCTTTCGCCGCGCGTACTTTTTCGCGCTTGATCGCGAATTCGTCGCGCTCATCGAAGTCTTTGTCGGCGCAACGCTCGACCCAGCTTTGCCGCTCTCGGTCCAGCATAGCGCCCTGATCTTTCAAGCCCGGCAGGCGGGCGTTGTATGCATCGCCGGCTTGATTGCGCCGCATTTCTTCATCAGCCACCGCCTGCTTCGCCGCGGCGTCGGCCGGGTCGAGCGCGACCCGCTTGCGCTCCAGCTCGGCATCGAGGCGCGCAACGTCAGCACGCTGCTGATCGAGCAAACTCTGTTCTTTCAGAACGCTCTCGCGCATCACCAACAAACGATCCTGCTGATCCATGCACGCACGCAATTGATCACGGCTCATCGGCTTGGGCTTGCTCTTGCCTTGCTGCTTGGCGGGCGATTTCTTCGGTACGTCCGCCGTTTGCGCGATCACCATGGATGGCGTCATCGCCAACATAGCTGCAGCGACCAGACAGCCGAATAGTCGCGCGCCGTGCAAGGTCATTTTCATTCAAGTTGTCGTATTTGACGAAGATCCATCAGAAGTTTACTTTGGCTGCCGTGACGCCATGGGAGCGCAGGAGACAGCTATGAAACTGACACCCGAACAGCGCGAGCAGTTCGATCGCGAAGGCTATTTGTTTTTTCCAGGCCTGTTCTCGCGCGAAGAAAACGAAGTGCTCACCAATGCGGTGCCGGCTTTGTACGCGCGTCGCGACGTGTGCAATGTGCGCGAGAAAGACTCGGACGCGGTGCGCACCAATTTTGCGGCGCATTTGTACAGCGTGCCGTTTGCAAAACTGGCGCGCCATCCGCGAATGATCGATCCGGTGGTCGATCTGTTCGATGAAGACGTCTATATGCATCAGTTCAAGATCAACGGCAAGATGGCGTTCGAAGGCGATGTGTGGCAATGGCATCAGGACTACGGCACGTGGCTGAACGACGATCTGATGCCGACCGAGCGCGCGATGAACGTGGCAATTTTTCTCGACGACGTCAACGATTTCAACGGGCCGTTGATGTTCATTCCTGGCAGTCACAAGAAGGGCGCGATCAAGGCCAAGCACGACTTGACGACCACCAGTTACCCGCTATGGACAGTCGACAATGAACTGATTGCACAACTGGTGCAGCGCGCCGGCGGCAAACAAGGCGGCATCGTTGCGCCGAAGGGGCCGGCGGGGTCGATGATCCTGTTCCACTCGTGCCTGGTGCACGCGTCGAGCAGCAACCTGTCGCCATGGGACCGCGTCAGTGTGTATCTGAGCCTGTGCACAGTCAGCAACCATATTCGCCGCTACAAGCGCCCCGAGTACATCGCTCATCGCGACTTTGCGCCGATCCAGACGTTGCCTGATGACTGTCTGTTGACGGACTACGCCGTCGATCTGCCCTGGGAAAATGGAATGCCGCAGCGCGCCCTGCAGACTTCAGCAGAGGAGATCAGGCAGGCAGCTTAAGCGCGTTACTTCGGTGGCTGGATGGTCTGTTGATAGCTCCCCAGTAGTCGTCTTCAGCGAGTACGTGACCACGCATCGCTTGATCGTATTGCGGCGGCAGCCACACCGCGACTCTGCGCACGTGAGGGTCGCCTCAAGGGTTGTCGAGCAATACGTGCGAGCTGTGTTCGAGAGTCACCAATGTTCCGGGCGGTGCTTTGCTGCGCTTGATCGCCATCGCATGCTCGTCGATTCGAATACAAACATCTTAGTAAATTCTCAGTGACGCGCGAAGTGTGCATACTGGCGGCCTGACCCGACGATGAGAGATGCCATGGATGCGATTAAGTTTTTGATCGACCAACACCGCAAGCTCGAAAGTGAGCTGAAGACCGGATTGGAGGCGAAGCAATCGAACGCCCGTTCGGCCGCGCTGGTGCGCGTCGGCGACGATCTGACCAAACATCTGACGTCCGAAGAGGAAGTGTTCTACCCGGCGGTCAAGGCGAAGGGGACCGAAGACGTGTTGCTTGAATCATTAGAAGAACATCTGTCGTTGAAGCGATTGCTGGCCGACCTGCTCACGCTTGATCCTGAGGCTGGAACATGGGAAGCAAAATTCAAGGTGCTACAGGAGCAGACCGAACATCACCATAAGGAGGAGGAAGAAAATCTTTTTCCTAAGGTGCGCAAGATGATGGACGCGAATCAGCTCGACGCGCTGGGGCAGGATTTGCTGGCGCTGCAGCAGCGCTTGCAACAGGCAGGTGCGCCACGCGATGCGGTGGTTGAACAAACCGCCGAGGCCGCGCCGCTGAAATAGCTCGTCGACGCTGCGTGCATCGCCGCTACCAATCGAGCGACATCAGAACACGCACCATGTTCTTGCCGCAATATTCGGGAACTTCATGGCGTGGCGTCCAGCGATAGGCGTCGACTTCCGGCACTTCGCGCTTGCCGTGACGCGGCGTGTAGTGGGTCGAACACGTGCACGAGTCGATGTCCAGCGCCGCATCGGGCGGATTCATAACGAACAAGTGCAAGTCCTTGCGCGGCAGGTACTTGTGCAAACCTGAATCGACGAGCTGATGTTCTTCAAGCTCAAGGCCGGCTTCCTCGCGCAGCTCGCGCAGGGCGGCAACAACGCTGGTTTCATCGCCATCGCGCACGCCTTTAGGGATGTCCCAATAGTTGCGGCCGGTGGCATGGCACAGCAGCAGCTCAGCCGGTACGCGGCGCACGATGACACCGCAGCTCACTGATTTCGGCATGCAGTTATATTGGGAATAATGCTTGCACTATCGTGCATTCTCACCTCGACGGACCTTCCATGCATTTTTACTCGCGGCATCCCACTTCGGGTCCCCTGCTCAGGTCGGTGTTGGTGGTCGCCGCCGGGCTGGGCGCAGGATGGGCGGCGCTGCAAGGATTTAGATTGCTGCACGCGCAGCACCGTCGTATCGATACGTCGGCGTTTTCCCATACCGACGCAACGGCGGCGCACCGCTTTCTGGTGGTTGGCGATAGCACCGGCGTTGGAATCGGCAGTGTGGACTCGCGCTCGACGGTTGCCGGCAGGCTCGCGGCTGCAATCGCAGGCACAACGATCGTCAACCACTCGCGTGATGGGGCGCAGTCTGCCGATATTGCGATGCAAATCCTGGCGAGTAATGGCCGCTTCGATCTGATTCTGATCTTCGTCGGGGGCAACGACGTGATTCGGATGTCATCGTACGACGCAATCGCGCGCGCTGCTGAGGATGCGCTCGACTTCGCCGGTACGCGCAGCGCTCATGTTGCTGTAATTCCGCCGGCCGATGTAGGCACCGCTCCTGTCTGGGTTTGGCCGCTAGACGTATTGTTTTCACGGCGCGCAGAAACGGTGCGGCGCGCCTGGCAACTGGCGACGAGCGGCCGTACGCACGTACACATGGTTGATTTGCGATTGCCGCGCGATCGCGATCCGTTTCGCATCGCGCCGCGCCGTTATTACGCGCCCGATGGTGTGCACCCCAGCGCCGACGGATACGCTTTATGGTTTGCCCAAATCACCCGGCAGGTTCCGTTTTTTGCGGAGCTGAATGACACTGCTTTATTGGCGTAGCGCGAGGTTCGATGCACAAAAGCAAACTCGTCGCGGCTGTGATCGATTGCCAGACCGAGGATCTCACTGAAGCGGCAAGGTTTTGGAGCGCCGCGCTCGGCCGCACGGTTGCGGCGTCCGACAATCCGGCAAAGGACAAGTACGTGACGCTCGGCAGCGGAAAAGAGGAATTGATTGTCTTGTTGCAGAAGGTGCCACACCCCAGCCGTGTCCATCTCGACATCGAGTCGGACGACGTCGAGCAAGAGGTGAAGCGGCTTGAAGCCCTAGGCGCCAAGCGGGTCGAGCAGATCAAGACGTGGTGGGTGATGGAAGCGCCGACCGGTCATCGCTTCTGCGTCGTCAGACCTCAGCGCGATGGCACCGTACCCGACGACGCCAATGAGTGGAGCTGAACGGCCGCGTGTTTACGCGCCTTAAGACTTGCTGCAGCAAACACCCCATCCCGCGAGTACTGAACGCCGAGGGCGCTGCGCGAATTCGGGTGGACGTGCGGCAGCGCCAATGACATATTCGGCGCTCTCGCTTTCCGCATTTTTATAGCGCCAATTCCTGCGAACATGCCTTTGCGTCCAGACGCTGACGATGGCCATGCATCAGCGCTGCTGACGGCGATCGTTTCGTCGTCGGACGACGCCATTATCAGCAAGACGCTTGAAGGCGTCATCACGTCGTGGAACGCCGGCGCCGAGCGCATCTTCGGCTACACCAGCGACGAAGCAGTCGGTAAGCCGATGACACTGATCATTCCAAGCGAACGGCACGAAGAAGAAAACG
>JACCZX010000387.1 GCA_013695705.1 Burkholderiaceae bacterium
GCCTTGCGGCAACTGCGACAACTGCCTGTCGCCGCCGCAGCGCGCCGACGCGACCGAGGCCGCGCGCAAGCTGCTGTCGTGCATTTATCGCTGCGAACGCGGCAGCGGCTTCGGATTTGCCGCGACCCACATCATCGATGTGTTGCGCGGCAAGCAGTCCGACAAAGTCGCCAAGTTCGGGCACGAGCGACTGTCAACGTTCGGCATCGGCGCTGAGTTGTCGGAAGCCCAGTGGCGCCTGTTGTTGCGGCATCTGGTCGCGCAGCACATCGTTGAAGTAGATCATTCAACCTTCAACGTATTGCGTCTGACAGAGGCGAGCCGGGCGGTGCTGCGTGGGGAGCGCGCGATTGAGCTGCGGCAACAAAGTGAGGAGCCGCACCGCCGTCGGGCCAGACAGCGTGCCACGTCATCACCGGCGGACGATCCTTTGTTCGAGAAGCTGCGAGGCTGGCGCGCAGCGGTCGCGAAAGAACACGAACTTCCGGCGTTCGTCGTGTTTCACGATGGGACGTTGAGGGCGATTGCGCAGATGCGGCCAAAGTCTCTGCAGCAATTGCGCACGATTTCGGGAGTGGGCGAGAAGAAGCTGGCAAGCTACGGCGACGCTTTGTTGGCACTGCTGCGCGCCGCTTGACGTGGAAAAACTTTGAACCCAAACGAACACGAACTTCAGTATCCATGGAACGAGCCGCCCGCTACTGGCGACTGGCTCACGCTGCGCCCCGGCGTGCACTGGGTGCGCATGCCGCTGCCGTTCGCGCTCGACCACATCAACTTATGGGTGCTCGACGATGAGATCGACGGCCGTGCCGGCTACACGCTGATCGACTGCGGCATCACCAGTGACGCCACCAAGCGTGCGTGGACTCACCTGTTCGATGGTGCGTTCAATGGCAAGCCATTGTTGCGCATCATCTGCACCCACTTTCATCCGGATCATTTTGGTCTCGCGCACTGGTTGACAGCGGGCGGCGAGACCGCCCGCTGGCGCGTGCCGCTATGGATGACGGCGACCGAATATGCGTTCGGCCGTTATCTGTCTGCCGGAGGTGGCGACAACATCAGCGGCGAGTCGGCAGCGCGCCATTTTTCTCGCAATGGCTTGAGCGACGGCGCGGCTTTGCAGCAGGTTCGCGAGCGCGGCTCGGGCTATTACCCCGGGCTGGTCCCTGCGGTGCCCTCGAGTTTTCATCGCATCTACGAAGGCGATGAGGTCGCGATCGGGCCACCGCACGCCAGCCGCCTGTTTCGCATCATCGTCGGGTTTGGCCACGCACCCGAGCATGCTTCGCTGTACTGCGAAGAAGATCGCTTGCTCATCACCGGCGATATGGTGCTGCCTCGCATCTCGACCAATGTCAGCGTGTTCGACCTCGAGCCCGACGCTGATCCGCTGCCACGCTACTTGCGTTCGCTCGACCGGCTATTGGTATTGCCCGCAGACACTTTGGTTTTGCCGTCGCATGGCAAGCCGTTCATCGGGCTGCATCAACGCATCGCGCAACAGCATCGGCACCATGCGGAGCGATACGACGAAGTGCTCGCAGCATGCGCGACGCCGCAGAGTGCAGCGAACATCGTGCCGATTCTGTTTAAGCGCCAGCTCGATCATCATCAAATAACTTTTGCGCTCGGGGAGGCGCTTGCGCACCTGCACGCGCTCTGGTACCAGGGCAAGCTCGCACGGCGCGATGAGGCCGGCGTTTATCGCTTCGGTGCGAAGTGATCTACCTACGCGGCTTTATTTCTTGGAGCGCTTCGTTATAGCTGAGAGGAAAACAGCGCTGCCCCGCGTTCCTTCAGCTTCTCGTGCCACGGACGAGCTTCCCATTGTTGATACGTGATGCGACGCGACTGCTTCAGATCAAGTTCAAACGATTCGGTTTGCTGGCGCGCGAAATCGGCGTCGTGGACGTTTAAATTCGCTTCGTCGTTCAGGTGGAACGAGCGCACATCGAAATTGGTCGATCCGACCGACGACCACAGCCCGTCGGCGATCAGCAGCTTCACGTGATACGTGGTCGGCTGAAATTCGTGAATCAGCGCACCTGCTTGCAGCAATGGTCCCCAGCTCGCGCGCGACGCATTGCGCACGAGATCGGTATCGTTATGTTGTCCGGGCAGAATCAGCCGCACACGTACGCCGCGCTTCATCGCGGTCACCAGCGCTTCGCTGGTGACTTCATCGGGCACGAAGTACGCCATTGCCAGATCGAGCGTCCTCGTCGCCGCCGCGATCGACAATAGATACATCAGGTGCATGCTCGCCGAGCCGCCCTGACTCGAGCTCTGAAACACCTGTGCGTACTGCTTGCCAAACGTTTGCTGCGAAGGAAAATACTGTTCGCTGTGCAGTACCGAGCCGCTCACCTTGGTCCAGTTGTCCATGAACGCAGCCTGCATCTGCGCCACCGCCGGGCCCTCGATCCGATAATGGTTGTCGCGCCAGTGCTCCGGATCCTGCGCGTTGCCGGTCCAGTTGGCGGCAATGCCGACGCCGCCTGTGAATCCGATGCGGCCGTCGACCACCAGTAATTTGCGATGCGTGCGATTGTTGACCCGGCTGAGGTTGAACCAGCGCAATGGCCGATACACGCGGAAGTCGACGCCGGCCTGCTTCATCGCTTCGATCGACTCTTCGTCCATCTTCTGGCTACCGAGCCAATCGACCAGCACATTGACTTTGACCCCGGCCCTTGCGCGTTCGGAAAGTGCTGCCGCAAAGCGCTTGCCGATTTCTCCCGACCAGTAAATGTAGGTTTCGAAATCGATGGTTCGCTGCGCGCCTGAGATCGCCTGCAGCATCGAAGGGAAAATGCGTTCGCCGTTAATCAACGTCTCGACACGGTTACCGTCGATCAGCGGAGGGCCGAGCAGGACACTCATCGAGCGCAGAAACTGCTGATCGGCCACTGCGTAGAGGTGCGTCGGCCGCACGTCGATCTTCTTTTCGCTGCGCAGATTCAGAAGCAGCAGCGTGGCAAGCGCAGTCAAAACGACGGTCGCGAAGACCGGAAGCACGAGTCGCTGGATTTTCATCAGGCGCGCAGGATAGCGGTGAACGGCGCGTCGCATGCAAGAATTCAGCCACGAGAGAAAGGATCGAATCGGCAATGGCGAAAGACGAGTCTGCAAAGCGGCCGGAAAGACGGCGGGAAACGCTGCTGACCCATGGCGGCAATGCCGCGGTGGCCGGTCACGACT
>JACCZX010000395.1 GCA_013695705.1 Burkholderiaceae bacterium
ATGGCGGCGCAGGGCTACGGCCCGAAGCTGCTGTATCGCCGCGTGCAGTGGCGCGCGCTCGATCGCTTGCGCGGCGGTCGCCTACCGATCGTCGACGTGGAACTGACCACGATCGCCAGCAACGACCCCGGTCCCGAACAGCTGTTGGAAGGCAAGCGCGCACGCCAAGCGATCTGCGAGCGCATCGGAAGCGAAAACCTGGCGCTGTTGGAGTTGAGCGCCGAGCAGAGCGACGACGACACAGCCAAGGCACTCGGAATTACCAAACCCGCATTGCGCAAGGCACGGAGCCGAGCGCGCAACAAACTTTTAGGAGTGAGCGAATGAAGCTGCACGAATGGAAATACGCGCTCGTGTCCGTCCTGATGATCGGCGGCGTGTACGCGCTCTACAAAACGCTGCAACTGGCAGAAATGGCGGTGCGCCATGTCGTTTAAGAAAGGTGACATGGTGGCGTGCCTCGACGCCCGCCAATGCGACAACGCGCTTACCAAGGGCGCGATCTACACAGTCGAATCCGCAAGCACTTTGTACGGTGTGCCGGCAGTAATGATCCGTGGCGAATATTTCGCGCCGGAGCGCTTTGAACTGTTGCGCCCGAGTGCACGGGGAAACGTCGCTGCCCCGATTGCGTCTGCGCGCGGAATCGGCGGCGCACCGACGCGCCCGAGCACGATGCCAACTGACGCAGCCGCGCGCAAGCGCGCCCCTGTTGCCAGTGGCGTCCTCGACTACTTCCCCGACGCGCTCTTGGCTGTTGCGGCTGTGTCATTCGACGGCAACGACCAGCACAACCCCGGTGCCCCGCTGTTCTGGGACCGCAGCAAGAGCGCGGACGAGTCCGACGCCCTGATGCGGCACTTCATGGAGCGCGGCGCAGACGACAAGGACGGCCACCGGCACAGCGCGAAGGTCGCATGGCGCGCGCTCGCACTGTTGCAGAAAGAGATTGAAGCCGAGCGCGTGACGCTCACCGACGAACACAAGGCATCGCTGCCCTACCCCCACGGAAATTAAAAATGAAACTCGCAACCTACTACTCACTCACGCACGACGAGCGCTCGCACCTTCGCCGCAAGGTGTTCGGCAACGCCACGCTCAACACATCCGAACAGGAATTGAAGGACGCGCTGATCGCGGAGAACGAAGCAACCGGCTGGTTCCCCGGTCGGTGGGTCGACGGCGACGACGAACTAGACGCCTTGGAGTCGGTGTGAACGACAAGCGCGCAAAGCTGTTGCGCAAGATCGCGCGGGAGGCACTGCCCGACGCGGCTTCCACCAGCTACCTACGACACAACAGGCGCGGAAACATTGTGGTCGCGCCCGACTGCCAACGCGGACTTTACCGATTTCTTAAACGCAACAACAACGGAGTAACGACATGATTTTCCTTAACACAGAAGACGCACAAGAAATTCTCGCCGCACTCGAAGAAGCGGTTGAGCTGAAGGCCGAAGTCGAATTCCAGAACGACTGGATCGAAACGCAGGACGTGGAGTTTGACGAGCTGTACGCACAGCTGATGGCGAGCGAAGCGCGCAACCAAGTGCTCGAAGACGCGCTGGAAGACATCGACAACGACGTAGCTGTGCTGATCGACACGATCGAAGTGTTGAACCGGGCGCGCTTGCGGACGCTGCCGTAATGCGCATCGCCGTCATCCCCGATACGCAGTGCAAGCCGGGTCAGTCCTACGCGCATCTGTTTCATGTCGGCAAGTACATCGCCGAGAAACAGCCGGAAGTGATTGTGCACCTTGGCGATCACGCCGACATGCCGTCGCTGTCGTCGTATGACAAGCGAGGCTCGAAGTGCTTCGAGGGGCGGCGCTACGTCAAGGACATTGACGCGGCGAAGCGCGGCATGGACACGCTGATGGGGCCGATCACGCGGGCGAAGGGGTACAGCCCGCGCATGGTGATGTGCTACGGCAACCACGAGCAGCGCATCGTGCGCGCGTCGAACGATCAAGCCGAGCTTGACGGGCTTATCAATCTCGCCGACTTGAAGTACGCCGATTACGGCTGGCAGACGCACCCGTTCCTACAGCCAGTGACAGTCGGCGGCGTCGTGTTCGCGCACTACTTGGTGAGCGGCACGATGGGCAGACCGATCGGCTCCGCTGCTGCGCTGCTGAGCAAGCGTCACCAGAGCGCCATCGTCGGCCACCAGCAAGGGATGCAAATTTCAACAGCTGTGCGAGCTGACGGAAAGATGCTGACCGGAATTATCGCGGGCAGCTGCTACGAGCACGACGAGGATTACTTGGGGCCGCAGGGGAACAACCACTGGCGCGGCATGTTGATGTTGAACGACGTGCGCAATGGCGAGTTCGAGCCGATGCCACTCACCTTGAAATATCTGAAAAAGAGGTTCGCATGAGCACCTTCATAGGAAAAGCAATGGCCTTTAGCAACGGCGGAGAAGGCGACGACATGTACGGCAACGATGTAATCGTCGAGCTGGTAGACCGGGAGGGCGGCACTGTCGAGATAGCGTTCACCGAGCCAAAGGCTAAGGGCGCGCGCATCTACCTGAAGTTCCAACTGACCGATCTAGTCACCGCCGTTATGGGGCCGGCATGAGCATCATCGAACAGTTTGAAGGGCGCAGGTTAAAGGCGTACTTGGACGGTGGCGGCGTGCCCACGATCGGCGTCGGTCACACGAAGGGCGTCAAGATGGGTGACACCTGCAC
>JACCZX010000400.1 GCA_013695705.1 Burkholderiaceae bacterium
TCCTTGCGCTCCGCCGGCGGCAGCATGCTCGCAAACCGATGCCAGGCTTCCGGAAAAATCGTACGCAAGCCGTACAGAAACCAGTCGATCTCGCTTTGCTGCCCAAGGAAAATTCCACGCAGCACGAATGCGGCGCAGCGCTCGGGGTGTGCCTGCCCGTACGCCAGGCCCAGGGTACTGCCCCAGGAGCCGCCGAATATCAGCCACCGTTCAACCTCCAGATACTTGCGTAACAACTCGATGTCGGCGATCAGATGGGAAGTGGTGTTGTTGAGCGCCTCGCCGACCGGCGTCGACGCGCCGGCACCGCGCTGATCGAACAAGACGATGCGAAAAAATTCGGGATCGAAAAAACGCCGGTGCTCTGGCGAGCACCCGCCGCCAGGTCCACCGTGCACGAACAACACCGGAACGCCGGCTGGATTGCCCGATGTTTCCCAGTACATAGTGTGCACGTCGTCGAGCACGAGCATGCCTTGGTCGTACGGCTCGACGGGAGGATGAAGAATCGCTCTTGTGTCCATAAAGTCCGAGGCGAGTTTACGCAAAGCTGCATCTGCAGCGCGCAAGCGTTGGGCGTAGCAGCGCTGCCTGAGTCGTCAGTCGCTGCGCAACTGCTCTGCGGTACTCGCGCAAGCGGCGGCCCTGGAACTCGCCGCTGCGCTCTCTCAGACAACAGCCCCTAAACGACCCGCTGGCGCCCGTTCCTCGACGACGACTCCAAATACCGCAGAAGAGGCACGAAGTGCCCGACGACGTAGGCGGCGCAGCTGCGTCAGCCGCTGCTGCACGGTGAACTTGCATCGCAGCCGCCGATGCTGCGTACACTGATATCGCATGACGGTTCGCTATCCCGGCTTCGACACTCTGGCGTTGCACGCGGGGCAACCGCCTGACCCGACCACCGGCAGTCGGGCGGTGCCGATCTATGCGACGGCGTCGTATGTTTTCGAGGATTCGGATCATGCGGCGGCGCTGTTCAATATGGAACGCGCCGGTCACGTGTACTCGCGCATTTCGAATCCCACCGTTGCCGTATTCGAAGAGCGCATGGCAGCGTTGGAAAAAGGTGTCGGTGCAATCGCGACCGCGAGCGGACAGGCCGCTCTGCACCTGGCGATCGCCACGTTGATGGGCGCGGGCTCGCACATCGTTGCCAGTCGCGCGCTCTATGGCGGCTCGCACAACTTGCTCGGCTTCACGCTGGCACGCTTTGGAATCGATACCACGTTCGTTGACCCGCGCGATCACGGCGCGTGGCGCGCGGCCATCCGGCCGAACACACGCTTGCTGTTTGGCGAAACGCTCGGCAATCCCGGGCTCGATGTGCTCGACATCCCGGCGGTCGGCGCAATCGCTCACGAGCACGGCTTGCCGTTGCTGGTTGACGCGACCTTTACCACGCCGTATCTGCTGACGCCATTTGATCATGGCGCAGATCTGGTCTATCACTCGGCAACCAAGTTCATCGGCGGACACGGCATCGCGATCGGCGGCGTGGTTGTCGATGGCGGCACTTTCGACTGGCTGCACAGCGGTAAGTTTGCAACGCTGACGCAGCCGTACGTCGGTTTCCACGGCATGAACTTCTCCGAGGAAAGCACAGTCGCACCGTTTCTGTTGCGGGCCCGGCGCGAGGGGCTGCGCGACTTCGGTGCGTGCATGAGTCCGCATACGGCGTTCTTTCTGTTGCAAGGCCTAGAAACGCTGCCGCTGCGCATGCAACGCCATGTAGAAAACACGCGCAAGGTGGTAGCGATGCTCAGCGCACATCCGATGGTGCAATCGGTGGCGTATCCCGAGCTGCCATCGCACCCCGACTACGCGCTCGCGCAGCGACTGTTGCCGCGCGGCGCGGGCGCGGTGTTCAGCTTTGACTTGAAGGCGAGCCGGGGTGCTGGACGCGCATTTGTCGAGGCGTTGCACGTCTTTTCTCATCTTGCCAACGTCGGCGACGCGAAATCGCTGGTGATCCATCCCGCTTCGACTACGCACTTTCGTGTGCCCGATCACGACCTCGCGGCGGCCGGCATCACGCAGGGAACGATCCGATTGTCGGTTGGCCTCGAGGATGCAAACGACTTGCTCGATGATCTGGCGCAGGCGCTTAAGCGCGCATCGAAAGTAGCCTGATGGATCTCACGGTAACGCCGCGCCTGTATGCCTATACAGGGGGCAAGCAGTTCGACGCGGCGCTTCCGACCGTCGTGTTTCTGCATGGTGGCGAGCACGATCACAGCGTGTGGGTATTGCAGAGCCGCTACCTTGCGCACCACGGGTACAGCGTGCTCGCACTCGATCTGCCGGGGCATGGGCGCAGCACCGGCCCGGCCCTGAAGACGATCGAAGCTATCGCCGACAGCATCGCCGGCGCGTTGCCAGAATGCGGCGCCGAACGTTTGCTGTTGGTCGGCCACAGCATGGGTTCACTGGTTGCACTTGAACTGGCGGCTCGCTTGACCGAGCGCGTACTCGGTGTTGCACTGATCGCGACTGCCGCGCCGATGCGCGTATCGGACGCGCTATTGCAAGCGACCGAAGGTGCGCCCGCAACGGCGATGCAGATGATCAACGTCTGGTCGCATAGCGCCTCGATTGCGGCGTTTGATCGAAAGCCATCGAACCCGGGGCCGGGCTTCTGCAATGTGTGGCAGAACCTGCGGCTGATGCAGCGGATCGCACAGCGTAACGGCGCCGACGTGCTGCACGCCGACTTTGCCGCATGCAATGCCTATCTGCATGGCGTGCCGGCGGCTGCGCAGCTAGCGTGCCCTGCGCTCTTCATTGTCGCGGCGTCAGACGCAATGACGCCGGCGCGCGCAGCTCAACCGCTGATCGGCGCGTGCAGTGATGCGACCGTAGTGACGCTGCCCGGCGCTGCCCATTCACTGATGGCCGAAAATCCGGATGCCGTACGCGAAGCTTTGGCGCGATTTGCGGCACGAGTGTTCGAACGCGTGGCATCCGGCTAGGGGTCCGTGCTGCACGCGGTCAATCGCGGCATCGACCGCGCAGCAGGTGCGCTGCTGCTCAACGCCGCAGCGCTAGTGCTGATCGTGACGCCAAGTGAGCAATCAGACCAGCTCCTTCACCAGCGGCTCCCTTAACCAGTCAGACTGAAACCAGCGCGTGCGCATGGTTCGCAGCCCGAGCGTATCGAGGGTTATCAAACTGTTATCCGGGTCGAGCGCGAAATGCTCAAAAGCCGGTTTCAGCGTCATTTCGTTCTCATCGCATATCAGCAACCAGTCATGTCCCTGGCGTCGGCCGGCCCCTGTGGCTGCCAGTCGCCTGACATACCCGAGATGCTCCAGCGCTTCAAGCAACAGCTCGGACTCGTCGAGTGAAGTTCTGACCTGCTGGGCCAGTTGCTGCGGACGCACCGCGGGTTTATCGCTGCGCTTCGCATCGAGCAGTATTTTCAGCAACACCACGGCGGTGACGAAGTGATTGCCGGCGCGCAGTTCATCGGAGAACCGAGTGGCGCGTAGCCGTGGCAGAGTAGCGGTGATTGCGGCGCCGAAGAGGAGAACGTACCAGGACAGATAGATCCAGATCAGGAAAAGCGGCAATGCCGCAAACGCACCGTAGACAGAGCCGGTGGTGCCGCGCGCCACGAACTCGCCAAACGAGACTTTGAAAAGTTCGGCTAAAAAAGCGGCGATGAAACCGCCGATCAAGGCGTCGCGCCACGCCACCTGACGATTCGGGACAAAGACGTACAGCGCCGCATACGCAAAGCCGCTGACGATCGCCGGTGCATAGTCGAGCGCACCGCGCAAGAAGCGCGGAAGCTGTTGCACCGCATCGCTCGACATCGACCACAGATACGAACTCGCGGTCAAACTGACGCCGATCAACAGCGGGCTCAGCGTCAAAATGGCCCAATACATCAGGACGCGCTGCGTCAACGACCGTCGGTTTTTTACGCGCCACAGGTCGTTCAAAACTCGATCGAACGTAACCATCATCGCGAGCGCAGTCACCGACAGGAAAATCAGCCCAACCGCCGTCAATCGCGTGGCCTTTGACGCAAATTCATTGATGTAGCCGAGCACTGTGTCGGCAATCTGTCCGGGCAGCGTCTTGAGCACGGCGCTTTCCACCGCTCCGCGAAATTCGACGAACAGGGGAAACGCGCTGAACAAAGACAGAGCGACCGCAAACAGCGGCACGATCGACAGCATGGTCGTGAACGTCAGGCTGCCGGCGACTTGCGCCATTTTGACGTCGCGCGCGCGGCGCTGCGCAAAAACAGCGCCATCGTGCGCGCGTTTAAGCCAGGGATATCGGTCGAGCCAGGGTGTAATGTTGAATCGCATCGTGCAGCGATAATAGCGAGCAGTTCGTGGCTGATCCGCATTTACCTCAGAGTCATCACACAGCGTCGCATCCGTGGACATACTCGTTCTTTATTATTCGCGCACCGGTGCGACGCGGCTGTTGGCCGAAGCCGTGGCGCAGGGTATCGATCAGGTCGACAGCGCCCATGCAAGGTTGCGCACAGTGCCGGCGGTCGCAGCAGTGGTCGAGACAGCGGCGCCACCTGTTCCCGCCGACGGCGCACCATTTGTTGAACTGCAAGATCTGCACGAATGCGGTGGGCTCGCACTCGGCTCGCCGACGCGCTTTGGCAACATGGCCGCGCCGCTCAAACATTTTATCGATTCCACCTCAAGCCAGTGGCTGTCGGGCGCACTGGTCGGCAAACCGGCTGCCGTGTTCACGTCGACTACGTCGATGCACGGCGGACAGGAATCGACGCTGCTATCGATGATGCTGCCACTGCTGCATCAGGGAATGCTGGTGCTTGGGATTCCCTACACCGAACCCGACCTGACGACCACCACCAGCGGCGGAACGCCGTACGGTGCCAGCCACGTCGCGCCACACGGCAACGTGGCGCGGCTGACCGATGAAGAACGGCGCCTTGCAATCGCACTCGGCGCGCGGCTGGCTCACGCGGCGCTCCGACTGGCGGCACGCTGATGTTGTTGCCGCGCTTGCAGCAGATTGTCGGGGCAGCTCACGTGCTCACTGCGTCCGATGCGACTGCGCCGTACCTGACCGATTGGCGACGTCGCTTCACTGGAATGGCGCAAGCCGTGGTGCTGCCGGCAGCGACCAGCGAAGTCGCAGCAGTCGTCCAGCTATGCGCCGAGCACGGCACACCGGTCGTGCCGCAAGGCGGCAACACAGGAATGGTCGGCGGCGCAACCCCCGACCCGTCGGGCCAAGCGATCGTGTTGTCGTTGCGTCGGATGGATCGCGTGCGCGAGGTCGATGCCGGCAATCAAACGATCACGGTGGAAGCCGGATGCGTCCTGCGCAGCGTGCAGGACGCAGCGCGCGACGCCGGCCTTTTGTTTCCGCTGTCACTAGCGGCTGAAGGCAGTGCGACGATTGGCGGCAATCTGAGCACAAATGCCGGCGGCACCCAGGTGCTGCGTTACGGCAACTCTCGCGACCTCACTCTGGGGCTCGAGCTCGTGCTTGCATCCGGCGAGATCTGGAACGGATTGCGCGGCCTGCGCAAAGACAACACCGGTTACGACCTGCGCAATCTTTTCATCGGCGCTGAGGGAACACTGGGCGTGATCACCGCGGCATGTCTAAAGACGTATCCGTTGCCGCGCGCACAGGTCACTGCGTTGTTCGCCCTCGACTCGGTGCGAGCGGCGCTCGATCTGCTCAGTCTCGCGCAGTCGTCTGCGGGCGCAACGTTGACTGCATTTGAATTTTTCTCGGACACCTGCCTGCGACTCGTCACGCGCCATTTTCCGGATCGGCGCTCGCCATTTTCCGAATCACACGCGCAGTACGTGTTGATGCAGCTGAGCGACCATGAAGATGAGCAGCATGCAACCGGGCTGCTGCAGGCAATTGCGGAACGCGCGCTTGAAAGGCAACTGATTGCCGACGCCGCAATCGCGCAGTCGGCGGCGCAGGGCCACGCCCTGTGGGCGTTGCGCGAACTCATCTCGGAGGCACAGGCGCGCGCCGGCAAGAACATCAAACACGATATTTCCGTGCCGATTTCGTCGATCGCTCGATTCATCGATGAAACAGATGAGCAACTAGCGCGGCTTTTCGCCGGCATCGAGATGGTGACGTTCGGCCATTTGGGCGACGGCAACCTGCACTACAACGTCAACGCGCCGCCGCAGCTAAGTGAACAGCAATTTCTTTCAATGCAACCGGCGGTGTACCAATGCGTACACGATCAGGTGGTCCGCTTTGCCGGATCGATCTCGGCGGAGCACGGCATCGGCCAACTGAAGCGGGAAGAAAACGCGCGCTACAAATCAGCCGTTGAGCTTGGCCTAATGCGCGCGATCAAACGCACGCTGGATCCACTCAACATCATGAATCCCGGTAAGGTGATCTAGGCAGCTGTGACTTAAGTCCCACCTTCACGTTAATAATTCCAACGTTTTTCGGATAATCGATTCCCGCGGTGTTGGCTACCATCGCACGGTTCGATTAGGGATCAGGAGACAACTCGATGTATTCCCACTTTAAATACGCGGTTGCGCTCGCGGCACTTGCGTTGTCCGCAAATGTTGGCGCAACCGAGCAATCCACCGAGCTGCAGACTTACGGCCCGCTCAAGCAGCCACGCCCGGTTCAGGGGGCGAAGCCGCTGCCCAACCCCGGTATCAACGCCTTGCACGGCGACGGCATTTATCTGATCAATGGTCAACGCGTTGCCAACCTCCGCGCCAGCGACCAAGCAGGCCCGGAGAATCGCTATACGTTGACCGAAACCACCAACGATGCGAAAACCGGCGCCGTCCACAGCAACATCGACGCCGGAAACTTTGTGCTGAACGGTGAGCGCCGGCCGGTGGGCCGGCCAAACTTTGCGATTCCGGCGAATGACGGGACGGTGTATCTGATTTTTTCCGGCCAGAATCCGTTGCGCGTGGCCGTGACGCTGCAGGCGTTTGATGTTGCGGGCCAGCACATGCAGCCGTTTTTGCGCACGCCCGACAATTATCTGAAGCAGGAGGCGGCCAAGGTCGGTAGCGCCGTATTCCCCCCGGGCGCGGTCGCCTACCTGGTAGTCGCCCGCTTTATCGACGATGTCTTGATGCTGCCGGCGCGTGAGTCGTTTACCGGCGCCAGTAATACCGGCCAGTTCGTCGGCAATTTCTCGAAGCAGATTCCTTATTGCCTGGCGTACGAAGACCGTAAAGGCGCGAAGCCGTATGCCATGTTGTTCAAATCCGGCGCCACAAAAAAGGGCTCGGTGGAACTGTTCGCGGCGAAAACAGGCACATTGTTTTGCGATCGCGACGGCGCAAAGGCGCTCGACGAAGGCGTTTGGGAAGAACAAACGATCGCGGGCACGCGCGCAGTCGTGCTGTCGTTCCCTGCCAACGTCGATCCGCTCGACACCGGAGTGACCAACGTTGAACGCGAATCGGCAAAGATTGCGTTTATCGAGCCGAGCAAAGGCACACCCGGCGTGCGTCCCGGCAAGCTGTACCAGGCGGGCGCCAAGATTTACGACTACCAATATCGATTCAACAAACCGGCGGCGGATGCGGTTCGCAATGCGCTAGCAGTGCAATAGCGCTAATGCCAATAACGCCGCGCGATAACCCTTAGTAGGCCGGAATCGCCGTATTCGATAAACTTCTGCGCGATGAAGACCTCGTGCATTGTCACTGTAATTTTTCTGCTGCTGCCTGGTGCTGCTTCGGCACAGGTCATTCAGCGTTGCGAGGGCGTCAATCAGCGTATTTCGTATTCGAACGCTGAGTGCCCGGCAGGCACCCGGCCCGTCAAGGCGCTCACGCCACCACCCAATGTTTCACCTGAGGCGCGCGCCGCGGCGCAAGCCAAGCTGCAGCGTTATCAGGACCAGTCGCGGACGCCGCTGAAAAATCAGCGCGTATCCGGTTCGCCAGCCAGTGCGGACAACGCGATCCGTAAGGCCGCTGATTGCGGCTATCTGCAGGCGTCAATCGATTCGTCGCGTCAACTCAGCAACGTATTGACGACGCGACCGTATTACTCGACGGAAGATGTTGACGACGCCAATGCCCGCACCAACGAATTGATTAACGAATATCGCCGCGTTTGCGGCTAAGGGAATGCTTATGAAATCGCTGACGGAGTTTTCGCGCGCAGGTTTTGCGCTGGTGGCCGTTTTGTTTGTCGCCACTGCGTTCGCGCAGCAAATTCAGGTATCTCGTTGCGAATCGAAGGATGGCACGGTGACATATTCGAATCGCGAGTGCCCGTCGGGTACATCACCGGTGCGCAAGGTCAACACCGCGCCTGCGGTCAATGTGCCCGACGAGAAAGCCGCCAAGGATCGCGCCAAGAAAGACGTCGCCGAAGTCAAACGAATCGAAAAAGAACAAAAACAGCAGGAAACACAGGACAAACGCGCGGCAGAAAAGAGCAACAAGGCCGAGGTGCGGGTGGCCGACCGCTGCGAGCGCGCGCGGCGCGAACTGGCACGCGCGATTGAAAAGCGTAACGCGTTGGACACCAAGGCGGCCACAGTGGAGCAAATGCAAAAAGCCGTTCAGGAAGTCAGCCGGCGCGATGCCGAACTGCCGAACGCCTGCCCCAAGTAGTCTTCATCAACGTCAGGCCGCGGCAGGCCAGTGCGCATGGGCGTCGTTGATCACATCGAGCGCATAGCGCAACACGTCGGCGCCGTAGCGCTGCAGCTGATCGGCGTCGCTTAACGTGCGGCGCCACTGGCGCGCCCCGCGCAACCCCTGAAAAAGCCCGAGCATGTGGCGCACGATATGGCGCGGCGCCGTTCCTGAACGCATCTCTAGCCGCAGATATTCGCTCATTCGCAGCGCGACGGCTTCGCGCGTCGCAGTCGGCGCCGCGTCGCCGAACAGCGCCTGATCAACCCCTGCCAGCAGAAACGGATCGTGGTACGCAGCGCGTCCCAGCATGACACCATCAAGCCCTACAACTTCGTCGACTGCAGCAACGTCGACCGCAGCAAGCTCCTTGCGCGCGGCGTCGAGCGTGCCAATGCCGCCGTTCAACACGAAAGTCGCCGTTGCGAAGTCGCGCTTCAAACGGCGCACGCACGAGTAGTCGAGCGGCGGCACTTCGCGGTTTTGCTTCGGGCTCAAGCCTTTCAACAACGCGCTGCGTGCGTGCACGATGAAAACACCGCACCCTGCCACATGCAGCGCACCGACGAAGTCGCGCACGAATTCGTAGTCGGCGCGATCGTCGACGCCGATCCGATGCTTGACTGTGACCGGTATCGAAACAGCATCCCGCATAGCCTTGACGCAATCGGCGACCAGTGACGGCTCCGCCATCAAACACGCGCCAAACGCTCCGCGTTGCACGCGCTCCGATGGGCACCCGCAATTGAGGTTGATCTCGGTGTATCCGTAACGCTCACCCAGTTTCGCCGCGCGCGCCAGTTGATCGGGCTCACTGCCGCCCAGTTGAAGCGCAACCGGATGCTCGGCAGCGTCAAACGCCAAATGACGCTCGGCGTCGCCGTGCAACAGCGTGCCGGTAGTCAGCATTTCGGTATAGAGCCGGGCGCGCCGCGACAGTTGGCGATGAAAGTAGCGGCAATGGCGATCAGTCCAATCCATCATCGGCGCGACGCAGAAACGGTGGAGCGCGTCGCGGGCAGGTTCGAGTGTCGTCATCGCGGCAAAAGCATACCGATCGGCGTGGCCGCTGCATGACATCCTTTCTGCAAACGCTCGCTTGCCGCTGTTGCAGCCGCACTAGCTTAGGCGTTGCCAGGGCAGAACGAATTCGCGTCCACTCTGTTCGCCGCGCACTGCGCGGACGCGATAAGTCGTGTGCAGATTCGCATCGGTCAACACTTCTGCCGGTGATCCCGCCGCAACGACGCGACCGTGATCGAGCAATACGAGGCGATCACAGAAGCGCGCCGCCAACGTAATCTCGTGCAGCACGACGATGACCGTCTGGCCGGAGTCAGCACGTTCGCGCAGAATTTCCATCACCTGCAGTTGGTGATAGGGGTCGAGTTCGGCAACGGGCTCGTCGGCGAGCAAAGCAGCGCCGTCGACCGCCAGCGCACGCGCCAACAATGCGCGTGCAAGCTCGCCGCCCGATAACGTATCGACGATGCGCCACCGCAAATGCAGCGTGTCGGTGTCGGCCAATGCTGCGGCGATCGCCGCCGCTCCGCGAATGTCATGTGCTCCCAACGTTTGCAGATGCGGCAGGCGACCGAGGGCAACCAGGCGTTCGACAGTCAACGGCCACGCGACGGGTCCGCGCTGCGCCAGGTACGCAACCTGTTGCGCGCGTTGGTGCGATGTCGCTTCAGCGCGCAAGCGGCCGTCGTAGCGGACGTTCCCGTGCGTGCACCCACGCAAGCCCGCAAGCGTACGCAGCAACGTGGACTTGCCCGCGCCGTTGGGTCCGATCACTCCAAGCAGCTCGCCCGGGCTGGCCGTTACGCTGACGCCGTCAAGCAGCGTCGCATCGCCCACCTTCACGGTGATGTTGTCCGCGGTGATTTTCATTAGATCAATTCAAATCACCGCGCGCCGCAACCGCATCACGAGCAGCAGGAAAAAGGGTGCTCCGATCAGCGCGGTGACCACTCCTAGCTTGAGCTCCGGCCCGACGGTGATCGAACGGATTGCAATGTCCGCGGCAAGCACCAGCACTGCGCCCGCCAGCGCGCTGGCTACCAGCAAGCGGCTCGGCTGATGTCCAACCAACGGCCGCAACAAATGCGGAGCTACCAGACCAACGAATCCGACCGCACCGGTAACTGCAACGCCGCTGCCCACGGCCAACGCTGTGCCGAGCACCAGCATCAATCGCAGCCTGCCAAGCCTCACACCTAGGCTTGCCGCAGTGTCTTCACCGAGTGTCAACGCATCAAGCGCACGGCCACTGTTCAACAACAGCACCCAGCCGATGATCATCAACGGCGCTGCCAGTTGTAAATGGCTGATGCTGCGATCGGCCAACGACCCCATCATCCAGAACACGATCTCGGTCACTGCAAACGGATTGGGCGCGAGGTTCAGCGCCAACGCAGTCGCCGCGCCGGCAAAACCGTTGATAGCAACGCCGGCCAATATCAACGTCAACGTGCTCGCTTCTCGTCCAGCGAGCGCGTACAGCAGCAGTACCGCGATCAGAGCACCGGCGATGCCGGCCAAAGGCAACGCAAGCGGGGCAGTAAGCGAAAATCCGCTGTAGAACGCGACGACCGCGCCGAAGGCCGCGCAAGATGACACGCCGATGATGCCTGGCTCAGCAAGTGGGTTGCGCAGCAGTCCCTGTAATGCTGCGCCCGCCAGGCCGAGACTGGCGCCGACCAGAACGCCAAGCACCGTACGTGGTACGCGCAACTCGATCAACACCAAAGTTGCAAGTGTGGATTCGCCACGCAGCCATTGTGCGATTGCAGCCCCGACGTCGAGCGGTGCGCGCCCGACGGAAAGCGACACCGCCGATAGCAGCAGCAAAATCACGACGAGAGCGCCAAGAAGCGACGACGGACTGAATAGCGTCACGCTCGAACGCGCCGGAGGTGACCACGCGCGCGCGTTCATCGTGCAGCGTTCGGCGGCAACTGCTGCGCGGCGTGCCGCAAGCGCTGCACGGCATCGACCAGACGGGGTCCCGGGCAGCTCCACCATGCCGACGGCAGGCTGACCACGCGCGCTTCGCCATACCAACTCATCACTGCGGGGTGGCGCAGTATTTCGTAAGCCATTGCCGGTCCGCGATTTTCCACTGCGTTCATGATCAGCAGATCCGGCTGCGCGAACAACAGCAGCTCGAGCGACAGCGCTCCGTAATTGTCGATGCGCCGTTCAACGGCAAGGTTGCGCAGACCGGCGCGCTTCAATAAATCGTTGATCAGTGATCCACTGCCAATCGTGAAGCCGTTCGGCTGATACACCGCTGCGATCGGGCCAGCCGAGATGAACGTCAACACGGATGGCGACGCTGCGAATGCCTGCTTCATATCGGCAATCAACTGCGCACCCTGCGCCGGCGCACCGACCGCCGCGGCCACCGTTGCGATCTGCGCAAACGCTTCCTCTACGCTGCTGGGCACCGAAAGCTCCAGCACCGGTATCCCGAGCCGCTGTAACAGCGCGACGGCGGTGCGTGTCGTTTGCGCGCCGGCGATTACGAGGTCAGGCGCCAGCGGAACGACATCCTCGGCCAGTCCACGATTGACCGGCACGTAACGCGCCTGCACCGACACGTTCGAGAGCGCAGGATCCCTCGCCAGCCACGTTACTGATTTGACGACACCGGGCGGGGCCAGTCGCAACACCAGCTCGTCGGCGCACAGGTTCAATGAAACGATGCGCTGCGGCGCGGCGTTGCTGCCGCTTGCGAGCCCCGCCAGTAAAGCGGCCGCAACCGCGTAGCGAGGCATCATCGCAGCTAGAAACTGGCCTGCACGCCGGCGTAGAACGCGCGCCCGCTCGGCCGATACGAAAACACCTCTTCGTAATCCTGATCAAGCAGATTTTCAACGCGCGCCGTCAGCCTTATGTTGCGCGTGACGGCGTAGTTACCGGCAAGCCGCACCAAGGTGTAATCGCGCAATGTCACCCGCGATGAAGTAAAGCTTCGAAAGTCGAGGTCTTCCTGGCGCCCGTTGTGATCGGCCGCGAGCGTGATCGCGCCCAGTGCATGCGAAAACGCATAGGTCACCGCGGCCGAAGCGACGTGCCGCGGGCGCCGCGGTTCGACCTGGCCGTCGGGTTGCTTGGCGTTGGTGTACGTGTAGGCAACTGCGACCGTCAGGTTGGCGCTGGGCGCGTATTGCGCTTCCACTTCGACCCCACGTCGCTTGCTTTCGCCGCTCAGATTCACGACGCTCGAGCGAAACGTGTTCAGGTCGAACGTACTCGCAATTTCATTTTGCAGATCGGCGTCGAAGTACGTGACCGAAAGACGGCCGCTGTCCGCTAACGCCCAATCTGCACCGAGATCGAAGCCGCATGACTTTTCAGGCTTCAAACCCGGGTTAGGATCAAAGCTGCCGGCAATGAAACCGAACAGCTCGAAGAACGTCGGGTTTGCGACGCCTGTACCGTAGCTCACGCGCAGCTTGAGGCGTTGTCCAAGCGGTTGTGCTGCAGTAACGCGATACGTAGTCGCGTCCGCAAACAACTCGTGCATGTCGCGTCGCGCCGATAGTGTCAACGCCGTCAGCGTCGGCAAGCGTACGCGGTACTCGGCAGCGACCCCGTACTTGTCGTTATCTCGCGTCTGGTTCTGCGCCGACGCTGCGGTCGGTCCCCTGCTCTCGAACTGCTGCCGCTCTTGCTCGGCAGCCAAGGTGAACGCCTGCGGCACATCAGGTCCGCCGAATCGCCATGTGCCTTGATAATCGAAGCGCGTGCGCTTGCCTTCAAACCCATTCGAGAAAATTCCGTCCGCAAATGTGTCTTCTTCGGTCTGGGTGCGGGCAAATCCGAGCTGATGCTCAATTGCACCCATCGTCAATCGACCGCGCAGCTTCGCGTCGAGTTGATCCCCTTCGCTGCGGCGATCGCCGTCAATGATCAATCCGAACCTGGGGGTGGGAGGAAACGCGAAATCCTGTGGGTCGAATAGGCTTCGGCTGTCTCGGTAGCGCAGTGATGCATCGAGCGAAGCAGCAGATATTGGCGTCCA
>JACCZX010000046.1 GCA_013695705.1 Burkholderiaceae bacterium
TGGTTCAGGACATTTGGCCGGGCGGCACAGGCGGGGAACCTATTTAACGGCTGCTTCTTGCGCGAGCACATCGAGCACGTTGCGAGCAGCTGCGATGCCCATGTTGACGTAAGCATCCTCGCTCACACCTCCGATGTGTGGCGTGAGCACCGCATTCGGCGCGTCGCGCCATGCATGCTCGCCGACGAGCGGTTCAGGTGTGAACGCATCCAGACCGGCCGTTCGCAGCTTGCCTGATGTGAGCGCTGCTCGCAGTGCCACCTCGTCGACGAGCCCACCCCGGCCGGTGTTGACGAGGATCGCACCCTCGCGCATTAGCGCCAGCGTCTCGCCGTTGATCATGTGGCGATTGTCTTCGGTCAGCGAGCAGTTCAGCGACACGACATCGGCTTGCGAGAGCACGTCGTCGAGCGATGCCAGCGAAACGCCTGCCGGCGCCGATGGCACGAACGGGTCGAATGCCATGACTCGCATTCCGAATGCCGTTCCGATCTTTGCAACGCGGCGACCGATCGCGCCCAAGCCGACAACGCCGAGCGTCTTGCCGCGCAGCTCGAGGCTCTTGTGAGTGGCCTTGTCCCAGTGACCGGCGCGCATGCGCCCGTCGAGCGCAACGACGCTTTTCGCGCAGGCAAGGATCAGTGCCCAGGTGTGCTCGGCTACCGCATCGGCATTCACTCCGACGGCGGCACGCACTTCGATACCGCGCGCCTGCGCGGCCTTCTTGTCGATCGTATCGGTGCCCGCGCCATGCTTTGAGATCACGCGCAGGTTGCGGCTCGCATCCATCGCCTGCGCATCGACTGCGCTGTACCGCAAGATGATGGCGACCGGCTGGTGTTCAGCCGACGCGCGAACGACATCGCCTGCGCTCGGCGTCTTGCCGAGGTACACGAGCTCGTAGTCGCGCAGCAGGTCGACCGCTTGCGGCGCGAGGTCAGCAGCAGTAACGACGATGACTGGTTTTCTTTCGGTATTCATGGTCATTCGAGCTTAATGCCGGCCTTCGAAATCACATTGCCCCACTTAGCGATCTCGGCTTTCTGATACGCCGCCAGCGCGTCCGGAGTTCCACCCGCAGCGGTAACTCCGAGCTTGTCGAGGCGATCGGCGATCTCCGGATCGGCGAGGATCTTCGCAAGCTCTGCGTTAAGCCGCTGCACCACCGGCTTCGGAGTTCCCGCAGTGGCGTAGATGGCCTGCCATTGTTCCGCCTCGGCACCTTTGAGACCGGCTTCAGCGGTCGTTGGAACCGCAGGCAGGCTCTTCAGGCGCTGCGGGGAAGCGACGGCCAACGCTCGCAGCCGGCCCGCCTGCACATGGGGCAGGATGGGCGTGAGCGGCGCAAACATCATCGCAACATGACCGGCGATGACATCCTGGATCGCCGGCGTGTCTCCCTTGTAGGGAACATGGACCATATCGATACCGGCCTGCAGCTTCATCAATTCGCCCGATACGTGCAGGATCGTGCCGTTGCCGCCGGAAGCATAAGAGATCGAGCCGGGTTTTTTCTTCGCCTCCGCGATGACATCCGCAACCGTTTTGAATGGACTGTTGGCGGCGACGATCAGCACGCTGGGGATCGTGCCGATCATGATGATGGGCTCGAAAGATTTCTCGGGGTCGTAGCCGATGTTCGGGCGCAGGTTCGGCACGATCGACTGCGGCCCGGTCGATGTCTGCAGCAACGTGTAACCGTCACCCGCCGCGCGCGCGACGAATTCGGTACCGATGGCTCCGGTCGCTCCGGGCTTGTTCTCGACCACCACGGTTGCATTCAGCGCCGTGCCGAGTCGGGTAGCAATCACACGCGCGAGCACATCGGTGGTGCCGCCAGGGGGATAAGGAACGACATAGGTAATGTTCTTGCTCGGCCAAGCCTGCGCGAATGCGCGCGGTACGGACAACAGCACAGGCGCAGCGAGGAGCGAAGAAAGCATAGCTCTGCGGGACGTCATAACGCGATCCTTTTCTCGTATTCGGTCGTAACAGCGGGGAAGCGGTAGAGCTCAGTCGGGTTGTCGACTAGCACGCGGTGAATCGTCTCGCCATCAGACGACCATTCTCGTAGCAGTTGCAGAAGCACGACCGCATCGGGCTTGACCGTCTCGGTCGGATGCGGCCAATCGCTGCCCCAGAGCAGGCGCTCCGGCGCATCGCGCAGCAGTGCGCGCCCCACTGCCCCGACATCCTCGTACGACGGTCCACCAATTTTGCTTTCGAGATAGACACCGGAGAGCTTGACGAAGCATTGCCCGCGATCGATGAGACCGCGCAACGCCGCGAAGGCAAGATGACTCAACCCTTCGGGTTGAGGCACGTGCCCCAGGTGATCGATGACGATATTGCACGGAAGGCGACGGAACAGCTCCACATGTTCGATCAGTTGATGCGCGCGAACATTGATCTGCGCATGCCATCCGATTGTCGCAAGACGCGGGGCTAAGCGCGTGAGATCATCGAGTGAGGCTCCCGTTGCAAGCGCCCGATTGAAGCGAACGCCACGCACGCCAAGTTCATTCAGGCGAACCAATTCCTCGTCTGCGATCGCGGCATCGGCCACGATGATAGCGCGTGCGCTTTCACCGAATTGAAGCAGGGCGTCCAGCGTGCACCGATTGTCGAAGCCGTAGGTCGACGGCTGCACAACAACGACGCGCGAAAGCCTAAGTCGCTGTTGCAGCGCTATGTATTCTTCAACCGGAGCGTCAGGCGGTCTCAGCGGGGCTGAAGGATCGCGCGGATAGCGACTGTCATAGACATGCATGTGGCAATCGCACGCCCCAGCGGGGGCACCGGAACGTGCACCCGGCAATTCAACTGCCGACGTTTGATGCCGCCTGCTCATGCAGTGTTCTCGTGGTGCGAGCGGTGCTCACTCTACCTTCAGGTTCAAGTCTTTTGCCATCTGGCTCGCGGTCGCCACCTCGCGCGCCACGCGGCCGCCGAAAACCTCTCCACACATCAGCTTGGGCTCCATGCCAAGCGAACGCAGCTTCTCGGCACCTGTGGCGGAAGCGGCATAGGTCTGCGCCTCGCGCTGCAGCAGCTTGATCACTGCCTCGGGC
>JACCZX010000410.1 GCA_013695705.1 Burkholderiaceae bacterium
CCTGCGAACCGGCCTTGTCCGATGCGTACGGCGCTTGTCCCACCTTGCCTGCCGCAAATTGCGCGTTCTGTTCGTTGATGGCGCGCACGACGTCGCCGGTGGTGAGTCTTAATTGCGCGAGCCGATCCGGCCGCAGCCAGATGCGCATTGCGTAATCCTTGGCGCCGAAAATCTGCACGTTGGTCGTGCCGGGCAGACGCTTCAACTGATCGAGCACGTTGAGCGTGACGTAGTTCGACGTAAACAAATCGTCGACGGTGCCGTCGGGCGAGTAAAACGCCAGCACCTGCAGGAACGCCGACGAGCCTTTCTCGACGTTCACGCCCTGGCGGCGCACTTCCTGCGGGAGCCGCGCTTCGGCCTGCTTGACGCGGTTGTTGACGTTGAGCGCCGCCTGGTCGACGTCGGTGCCGATGTTGAACGTGACCTGAATCTCGACCGCGCCGTTGCTCGACGAGTTCGAGCTCATGTACAGCATGTTCTCGACGCCGTTAATGGCGTTCTCGAGCGGTGCGGCGACAGTCTGTTCGAGCACGGTGGCCGACGCGCCCGGGTAAATCGCACGCACGCTGACAACGGGGGGCGCGATCTCCGGATACTGCGCGATCGGCAGCGTGCGCATCGCGGCGAGGCCGGCGATAACGATGAAAATCGACAGCACTGCGGCGAAGATCGGCCGATCAATGAAGAAACGGGAGAACATTTATGACCTCGTGATCGGTGATCGATGAGCAGTGATCGGACTCAAGCGGGTACTGCCGCGCTTACTTCTTCGCGTCTGCTTTCTTGACTTCGCCTTTACCGCCGCCTTTGTCCATTCCAGGCGCGCCTTTGCCTTCCATTCCTGGCGGAGGTCCGAGCATGATCGGTGCGCCGCCTGGAATCGGGAACAGCTTCGCGGTGCCGTCGATGATGACCATGTCGCCCGGCTTTAGTCCAGACTCGACGATCCATTGCTGCTGGCCGTCGACTTCGACCCACTCGCCGACGGTGACCGGGCGCGGCAACGCGACGTCGGTCTTGCCGTCCTGCCCTCCCTTGGCGGTGACGAAGACGAACTTGCCTTGCGGTCCGTCCATCACCGCACGCTGTGGCACGACGATCGTGTTGGGCCGCGTTGCGCCTTCGACGATTACGCGCACGAACTGGCCGGGTCGCAACGCGGCGTCGGCATTGGGCAACTCTGCGCGCGCATCGAACGAGCCGGTACTGGTGTTGATGGCCGGGTCGACGAATGCGAGACGGCCTTTGCGGTCATAAATGCTGCCGTCCGACAACTTCAGCGCCACTGAATAGCCGGACAGCGCTGACTTGTCATCTGCCGATTTAGCGGCGCCGGACTTTTCACCGTTTTTCATCGCCGCGCCATTTGCGCTCGGCGCTTTCAGTTCGCCGCTGTTCATCAGTCGGTTCAGCCGCAACCGTTCCGCTTCGGACACGCTGAAGTTCACATATAAAGGATCGATCTGCGAAATTGTTGCCAGCAAACTTTCCGCGCCGGGTGACACGAGCGACCCTTCGGATTTCTGCGCGCGGCCCGCGAAGCCACTGACCGGCGCGGTTACTCGCGTGTAGCCAAGATTCAATCGCGCTTCGGTCAATCGCGCCTGCGCTTGCTTGACCGCGGCGGCACCGACTTCATCGCCCGAAGTCGCTTCGTCGAGCTCGCGCTGGCTCAGTGCATTGCTGCCGGCCAGCGGTTTGACGCGATCGAAGTTGCGCTTGGCCTGTGAGTACTGCGCCTGCGCGCGCGACAGGTCAGCTTCGGCCGCCTGCGCCTGCGCCGCGTAGGCGCGGGAGTCGAGGATGAATAACGTTTGGCCCGCGGTGACCTTGCTGCCTTCCTGATACGTTCGCTTTTCCATAATGCCTTGCACGCGGGCGCGAACTTCGGCCTCTTTCGATCCCGCCGTCTGCCCGACGTACTCGAAGCGGATCGGCACCGTGGTCGTCTTGACTTCCTGAACGCTGACGGGCGCAGGCGGGAAACCACCCTTGCCGCCCTTGTCTTCGCTCCCGGCGCGCCCGCACGCGGTTAACACAACAGCAGTTTCTGCAATGCTTATCACAAGAGTAAGCGCCCGCATCCAAGTGTTCCAGCGTTCGGAGACATCAAGCGCAGATTCAGCCCTGGCGATTCGTTGCTTCATTGATTTGCTCGCGAGTTGGAGGTTTTCGTGCAATGCCGCATAATACATACATTCGTGGATGTTTGTATTACGCCGAAGTTTCCAGGACTATTTGTAATGACATCAAATGGCTAGAC
>JACCZX010000438.1 GCA_013695705.1 Burkholderiaceae bacterium
CAGCGAAGAAGGCGAGATAGTAGAGGCCGATGATGGTGGCGTTGATCGCCTTCGGCGCGACCTTGGCGAAGAGGGCAAGGCTGACCGGCAGGAGATGGGCGAAGGCAATGCTGTTGAGGAAGTGGAACGCGACCGGCCAGAAGAGTCCGATTTTTTGTCCGGCGCCTTGCGTGGCGGCGGCGGTAAACAGGCACATCGCGCCGCCGATGGAGAAGCCGGAGCCGATGATGATCTTGGTGATCTCGTCGGATTCGCCCCAGCGCTTCCCGAAAACACGCGCCTACCCTGCGGCTGCGGTTGAGTCTGCTCATCACGCACAACGTCGTGTGGTACTCGCGAGACGCGCATCAGCTGCGATTGCGAAAGCGCTCCGTTCGCGAGCTGCACGGCCTCTGCCGCTGCGGTTCGTCATCCAATCGCTGATTTCGATTTCACCAGCCGCTGCAATCGATCCGGCAAATCGGGCTCTGCGATGAAAGCGAATGATCGCCCAGATTTTCGATGTTCAAGTAAGCCGAGTCGCGCCAGCACGAGCAGATCATTTCGAGCTGTTTCGTAAACGATCGCATGACTCCGCCGGTGCCCCTCAATGGTGTAGCGCGCACCTGGTTTGCGCAGCGCGTGGGCGATTAGCGCTTGTTGGCGATGGTTTAGTTCGGTCGCGCCGCGAAGCAATGCATCGGTTTCACGCAATTCTTTACTTTTCGCGTCGATGTATTCATGGAGCGCCACGATCGAACGCCGGATGACCTCGCACTGATAAAGTAAAAAATATGTCGCGTCGTTTTCGTCCGTTTCCGTGCACAAAAAGGAACGAGCATATTTCGCCGGTGCTTTGACGAGGATTTCAGAAATAGAGACGAACTCAAAAAGCCAGTAGCCCTGGCGAAGCATTGACCAATAAAACAGGGCGCGCGCAGTCCTTCCGTTGCCATCTACAAAAGGATGATCGTATGCCAACCAGAAATGGACGAGAATGGCGCGGACCGCTGGGTGGATGAAACGTCCTTCCGGTTTGCCCACATCAAGAACACTGCCGTTTGCAAACGTGCATAGCGCCTCCAGACGCTCGGAGAGTTGTTCAGCAGGCGGGGGCGAGTGAAAGATTTCCCCGGTGATCACATCCTGAACAGTGATCTTTTCGTCTGCCCTACGTAGGCGACCAGCGCCGTCAGGTGTTTCCAGCGTGCCGTCCGTGACCATGCGGTGCATCTCGAATATCAAATCCGGAGCAAGTGGCCTCTCTTTCCATTCAGCGACGCGCTGCATCGTTAGATAGTTGTTCAGAATCATTCGCTCTCCGCGCGTTCTAGGTGGCCGACCGCTCCGCAGCATCTCTTTAGCGACTGCCCGTGTCGTAGCGGCGCCTTCGAGTTGGCTGCTTGTGACCGCCTCCTGAAAAAGCGAGCGCATCACGTATTGGCTTCGCGTTTGCGGGTTGGCAATCGGGTCGGGCATGCCAATGTTTCCACCGGCACCAAGGTCGATCTCGTGAAGCAGCCGTGAGATCATGTCTGTAATCGCATAACGAAACGGTTCTCCGCGTGCATCGCGCAGCGGCAAATCCTTCAGTGCGGCTCGACGAACGAGTTTCGTGGCGCCCCACAATTGCTCGCGAGTGAATCCATCTGGCGGTGCGAGATGGCGAAGCTTGTCCCAGTGGCGGTACTTTCCTTCCGCTTCTGTGCGAACTGCTTCGCGGAGGATTGTGCCGAGCTTGTTGGAGGCGAGGCCAAGAATACGCTCGGCGTCAGTCGGCGGGGTTTCGGGACGCTTCATGGATTTACTACTTTACTACTAATCTATACCAAATTAGGAGTTCAGGGGGGAACGGGTCAACTACTAAATCGATCGATGTTGGTAGCAATCTGGTAGTTCGGTCCGAACCGTCTGGAATCTACATCTTGAGCTTGTACGTCCATCAAGTTCGAAACACCCCAAAATATGGGCCGCCAAAATTACAAGGGCGCGTTCGACGGATCAGGACTTCCCAGTTCGCAGGCGCGATTCTATGCACCCGCAGGTGCGGTGATCGCTAGTGATCGCGATTCCCCACCTCAGCTTCGAGATGATGGCCGGCGATTAATTTGAAGAGGAGGAAGCAAAGTCCTGAGCCCGCGGCAAAGGCGGCGTGGAGTAGCCAAAAATTTGTCGTGGGCCATTTCTCGTAGAAGCCGCCGACCCAGCCGACCATGGTATTGGCAGCGAAGAAGGCGAGATAGTAGAGGCCGATGATGGTGGCGTTGATCGCCTTCGGCGCGACCTTGGCGAAGAGGGCAAGGC
>JACCZX010000448.1 GCA_013695705.1 Burkholderiaceae bacterium
GACCTGACATGGCCGGACAGTTTTCACGATGGCGCGATCATAGGCGTGCCAGAGCCGTTTCAAGCCAAGTTTGGATAACGACTGAGCTCCAACGTCGCATCCCCGTCGCGCTTCACAACCAAGCGCGCATAGCCGCCTACGGGTAGCGTCAGCTTGTGAGCAGAGTGACCGAACGGCAATCCGGTGAACACAGGCACTCCGCTGATCTCGCGCAGCCGCTCGACCACCGAGTTCAAATCAAACCCGTTGTCGTTGGGCATCGGTGTAATCGGCGAAAAGACGCCGAGCATGATCGCCGCCTGTCGCTGCAACACACCGGCGTGCGCAAGCTGGTAGAACATGCGTTCGATCTTGTACGCGGGTTCATTGACGTCTTCCACAAACAAAATTCCGCCTGTAACCCGTGGGAAGTGCGGGGTGCCCAGTAGCGCCACCACCATCGCCAAATTACCGCCCCAGAGCCGGCCAGACACATCGGTAGGCGGTCCTTGCAGCGCGAGCTCGAGCGCGTATCGCTTTGCGCTTAACACGCCGAAAAAATGCTCGACCGTAAATGGATCGGGCTCGATAGCGCCAAATTCGATCGCACAGGGTCCGCCGAAGCTGACACCACCGCGCTTCAGATATGCCAGATTGAATGCTGTGAAATCGCTGTAGCCGATCAGCAACGGGGCGCGGGCCTTGATCGCGGCGAAGTCGATACGATCGAGTAATCGCGATAGGCCGTATCCACCGCGCGCCGACACCACTACCGTTACAGTGGTGTCGGTCGCAAAGCGGTGCAAATCTGCGAGGCGCAGATCGTCGTCGCCGGCAAACCGCTGCGCGCGTGCGAACACACTCTCACCTGCTTCCACGCGCCAGCCGCGTTTGGCAAAAAAAGCCGCAGCGCGATCGATGACCAAGGGGTCCGGAAGAAATCCCGATGGCGCGACGATGCCAAGCGTCTTACTCACTGTCGTCGTCTTCAGCGGGCAAACTGCCTTGACGCTTCAATTCGCGACGCGCGACGAAAAAGCCCGACAACAGTCGACGACTTTCGTCGGCCAGTACACCGGCGCGCACCACCGTGTGGTGATTGAGTTTGGGCTCGGCAAACAGATCGACCACGCTGCCGCAGGCGCCGGTCTTCGGATCGGGAGCCGCGTAGATCAGACGTCTAATGCGCGCGTGCTGCATGGCGCCGGCACACATTGCACACGGCTCGAGCGTCACGTACAGATCGCAGTCGGTGAGTCGATAATTTCCTAACAGCTCCGCGGCTGCGCGCATCGCGCGGATCTCGGCGTGTGCGGTGGGATCGGTGTTGCCGATTGGCTGATTGAAACCGGTCGCCAGAACCTGTTTGTCTTTGACAATGACCGCGCCGACCGGCACTTCGGACAGCGCCCATGCGTTGTGCGCCTGGTCAAGCGCGAGCCGCATGAATGTCTCATCTACCCCGGCCTCACCGGTCGCACCTTCGATGACTTCGATCTGGCTCGCCAACCATGCCTGCCGGCGTGTCTCGCGCTCAGTTACATTTGCAGTGCGCGCATCCACCACAGTGTCGACAATGCGATCGATGTCCAAGGCTTTAGCCGCATCGGCAAGCCACGCAGGAACCGTTCCGCGGCGATAGTCCGTCCCATAGTCGGACCGCTGCAAAAAACCTGTATCGACCATCCACCGCCGCAATTCAACGTGATCGGTGGCTACCATCACACCAGCGGTTTCAAGAAAATGCCGGAGGATTGTGTTGGCTGCTTGTTCGCCAAGCAATTTATCGCTTGGAAAGGCGAGCATTGCGCTCGCAAACAGCACTTCAAGATCGCGCCCGTCTTTTTGCTGCAATGTAGAAAGATGAACGCCGTGTCGCAGCGCGAGGTGCTCCATCCGCTGCAGCCAGCCTTCAACGCTAAGGGCGCCGGTTTCGATAGTCTTCATCGGATCGATTCAAAATGTTGTCAACATTATGACGATGGTCGAAGTGATGGAGCAACTAAAGCAGGCGGACAACTGCGGACAACTACTCCCACTCGATCGTCGCCGGTGGCTTGCCGCTTATGTCATAAACAACGCGGTTGATACCACGCACTTCGTTGATGATGCGGTTCGATACGCGTCCGAGCAAATCGTGCGGAAGTTCAGCCCACTGTGCCGTCATGAAATCCGAGGTCTGCACCGCGCGCAGTGCCACGACCCACTCGTATGTGCGTCCATCGCCCATCACGCCTACGCTTTTTACCGGCAGGAACACCGCGAAGGCCTGGCTCGTGCGGTCGTACCAACCGCTCGAGCGTAACTCTTCGATAAATATTGCATCGGCGCGGCGCAGCAGATCGGCGTACTCGACTTTGACTTCGCCGAGGATGCGCACGCCGAGCCCTGGACCGGGAAACGGATGTCGGAACACCATCTCGCGCGGCAGGCCGAGTGCGATGCCGAGATTGCGAACTTCGTCCTTGAACAACTCACGCAATGGTTCAAGCAGTTGGAGGTGAAGCGTCTCGGGCAGGCCGCCGACGTTATGGTGGCTCTTGATCGTGGTCGCCTTCTTCGTCTTCGCACCTGCCGACTCGATTACATCCGGATAGATCGTTCCCTGCGCCAGCCACTTCGCGGCCGGCAATCTGGCGGCTTCTTCCTGAAACACATGCACAAATTCGCGCCCGATAATCTTGCGCTTGGCTTCGGGATCGGTTTCGCCGGCGAGCGCATGCATGAAGCGATCTCCGGCATCAACCGCCAGCAGCTTGATACCCATATGTTGCTGGAATGTTTGGATGACCTGCTCGCGCTCACCGAGCCGCAGCAAACCGGTGTCGACGAACACGCACGTCAGCTGAGCGCCGATCGCGCGCTGAATCAGCACCGCAGCAACCGAAGAATCGACGCCGCCGCTGAGGCCCAGGATCACTTCGTCGCTACCAACCTGCGCACGAATCCTTGCGATTGCTTCGGCGGCGTAATCGCCCATCACCCAGTCGGGCCTGCAGCCGCAAATATCGAGCGCGAAGCGCGTCAGAATCGCCTGCCCTTGCAACGTGTGCGTCACTTCGGGATGGAACTGAACGCCGTAGAAACTTCTCCCTTCATCGGCAATGCCGGCGATCGGACATGACGCTGTCGATGCCATCAACTTGAAGCCGGCCGGCATTTCCGCAACCTTGTCGCCGTGGCTCATCCATGCTTTCAATACGCCGTGGCCGTCGGGCGTGCGCTCGTCTTCGATGTCACTGAGCAGCCGAGTGTGGCCGCGCGCACGTACCTCCGCGTAGCCGAACTCGCGCTTCGCTCCGCGCTCGACACTGCCGCCCAACTGCTGCGCCATCGTTTGCATGCCGTAACAGATGCCGAGCACCGGCACGCCCAGATCGAACACCGCAGCAGGCGCGCGGTCGGTCGATTCCTCGTACGCCGACATGTGACTGCCGGAAAGGATGATTCCCTTCGGCGCGAAATTGCGCACGAAGGCGTCACTCACGTCCGACGAATGTATCTCGCAATAAACGCGCGCTTCACGCACGCGGCGCGCGATCAACTGTGTGACCTGCGAGCCGAAATCGAGAATCAGTATGCGGTCGTGCTCGGCCACGCCCGAGTCAATTTTCGAGTCGATAATTGGGCGCTTCTTTTGTTATGCGCACATCGTGCACGTGCGATTCGCGCATTCCCGCGGCGGTGATTTCGACAAACTGCGCCTTGGTGCGAAGCTCATCTATGGTGCGGCAGCCGCAATAGCCCATGCTGGAACGCAGCCCGCCTGTCATCTGGAACATGATGGAAAGCACGCTGCCTTTGTAGGGCACCATGCCTTCGATTCCCTCGGGCACAAATTTGTCGACGTTGGCGTCGTTGTCCTGAAGGTAACGCTCCGCCGAGCCTTCGGCCATTGCGCCGATGCTACCCATGCCGCGATAGCTCTTGTATGAGCGCCCCTGAAACAAAATCACCTCGCCTGGCGCTTCTTCGGTGCCGGCGAATACTCCGCCCATCATCACTGAATGCGCGCCGGCCGCCAGCACCTTGGCCAGATCGCCGGAATAGCGAATTCCGCCGTCCGCCACCAGCGGCACCCCTGTGCCATCAAGCGACTTGGCGACGTTGGCCACAGCCGTGATCTGTGGCACGCCGACGCCGACGACGATGCGCGTGGTGCAGATCGAGCCGGGGCCGATGCCGACCTTGACCCCGTCGGCACCCGCCTCGACCACCGCACGCGCCCCCTCTGCCGTGGCGACATTGCCACCGATGACATCGACGCGCGGAAAATTCTTTTTGGTCCACCCGATACGATCGAGCACGCCTTGATGATGTCCATGCGCGGTGTCAACGATCAAGACATCGACGCCCGCTCGCACCATCAACTCCGCCCGCTCGTCGGAATCCGGCCCCGTGCTGATGGCACCGCCGACTCTTAGTTTTCCAAGATGATCCTTGGCAGCGTTCGGATGTTCGGTCGCCTTTGTAATGTCCTTGACCGTAATCAACCCGCGTAATTCATCGTCGCCGTTGATGACCAGCACGCGCTCGAGCCGATGCTCGTGCAGCAGCGCCCTCGCTTCTTCGGGCGTCGTACCTTCGCGTACGGTGATCAAGCGCGCGCGCGGCGTCATGATGTCGCGAATCGGCGCGTCGAGCCGGGTTTCAAAGCGCAAGTCGCGATTGGTCACGATGCCGATGACGCGGTTGCCTTCCACCACCGGTAAACCGGAGATCTTGTGTGCGCGTTGAAGTTCGATCGCATCGCGAACCGTCATATCACGCGTGATCGTGATCGGATCACGCAACACGCCGGCTTCGTGGCGTTTGACCTTCATCACCTGCGCCGCCTGCTCTTTAGGAGTCATGTTTTTATGAATGATGCCGATACCCCCTTCTTGCGCCAGCGCAATTGCAAGACGAGCGTCGGTCACTGTATCCATCGCCGCCGAAACGAGCGGGATGTTGAGCGAGATGTTGCGGGAGAGCTGGGTAGAAAGCTGTACGTCGCGGGGAAGGACCGCCGAGTAGGCGGGGACGAGCAGCACGTCATCGAAGGTCAGTGCTTTTTGTACCAACCGCATACTTTTCCTCAGACGCAAAGACGGAGTATACGGGACCAACCGGACGACTTAGCGCGTCGCAATAGCGGGGTGTTTACACCCTTTCTAGGTAATCGCTGCGCTTGCGGCACTTGGTAAAAGCGTTGGAAAATATGCGCCGTTCAGGAGACGTTATGTGTATCGATTTGAACATGATTAGGTTGACGATTGCGGCCGCCATCGTGCTGGCTGGATTCACGTCGACGCCAAGCGAAGCTCAGTGGGCGTGGAAGGACGGCAATGGCCGCACGGTCTATTCCGACCGGCCGCCGCCGTCGGATATCAAGTCTGCCAATATCGTGCGACAGCCAAGCACACAGCCACTGGCCAAACCGAGCCCGGAAATCGCGCCGCTCGATGATGCAGGTAAACCTTCGGAAGCGAAGAATTCGGATACCAAGAACGCGCCGGCCTCGAACGCACCGAAAACCGTCGCTGAGCGCGAGATGGACTTTCGCAAGCGGCAGCAGGAGCGCGCCGACGGCGAAAAGAAAGCAGCCGAAGAGCAAACGAAGAGCGCCACCAAAACTGCTGAGTGCGATCGCGCTCGCGGTTACATGAAGTCGCTCGACGACGGTGTACGTATCACGCGCACCGATGCGTCCGGCAATCGGGAATTTCTGAATGATGAGCAGCGCGCCGCCGAGGCGGACCGTACGCGCAAAATCATCCAGACCGCGTGCGGCTAGAACCGGCGATCAAAAGCGCGTTTTACGTCGCAAGGCGGCGCGAACACGCCGTCCTTCCTTAGGGTCGATTTGCAACGGCCGGTAAATCTCGACACGGTCGCCGTTCGCCAGAGGATGGTCCAGCGGGCATCGGCGGCCCCAGATACCCGCATCGATTGACGTCTCGAAGTCCGGTATTCGCGCCGCCAGCTTTGCGGCCGCGATCGCATCGCTTACCGCCGATCCTTGCGGTAGCCGCACTTCACTCCAATCCTCAACGCCTGGTGCGCAGTACACCACGGTGACTGTCAACCAGCCGGGGCTCATCACGCGCACCAGTGAGATATAAAGCCGGATTGTATTGTCGGCGGCAACGCAACACGCAGTGACAATTGTTCAAAACAAAAAGGCGACACACGACTACTCAATCGAGGAGCGATACGAAGCTGGGGTCGCGCTCGAGGGTTGGGAAGTCAAATCGATCCGGGCAAATCACGTTCAGCTTAACGAGGCGTACGTCGTAGTCCGAAGTGGTGAGTTGTATTTGCTGAACTCGCACATCAGTCCGCTGCCGACGACCTCGACGCACATAAAGGCAGAGCCAACGCGTACGCGCAAGCTGTTGCTGCACGCAGCCGAGATACGCAAGCTGATCGGCAAGGTCGAGCGCGCAGGCTACTCACTGGTGCCGCTGAACATGCACTACAACAAGGGGCGAATCAAGCTCGAAGTTGGGCTGGCGAAGGGCAAGCGGCAGTTCGAGAAACGCGCGTCGGAGGCGGACAAAGACTGGAAGCGCGAGCAGAGCCGGCTGCTTAAAAACCGCGGTCGCTAGCTGCGGTCACAACCCACGCAGCGTTTTCTTCAACAACACGGCATCGTCGTGGCGCTCGTAGTAGCCGCGCAGCAGTTGTGCCTCCGTATATCCATGCCTGGCGTAAAACGAGCGGGCTGGTCCGTTCGTTTCGCGCACCTCTGCTCGAATCGACGCAAGCCCGGCGTTTCGCGCGGTCAGCTCCAGCCAGTCGAGCAGCGCGCGGCCTATTCCGCGGCGCCGTCTGGAGAATTGAACCGCCATTAAAAACAGGTGCGCTTCGTCGTCTCGATACTTCATGATTGCAAAGCCGACCAATGCGTCACGCTCGCGTGCGACGATCGCATTCGTATCGGCATCGCGCATGCTCCTGAGCACTCGCGGCGGTGTCCACGACCAAGGCAGTCCCTGTTCGATCGCGTCACGAGACAACTGTGCAATCCCGACCGCGTCGCTTGAACGCGCAAACGCAATGTCGTAGCTCGCAATCATTCTTACACCAGACAAAACGCGGGGGCGCAATCAGCCCCTCATCACAGGAGTAGGTTGCGCTTTGATTACCGTCATTGCCGACGCGATCAGCGTCGAAATATCCGCCATATTCGCCGGCACGATCAATGTGTTGTTTGTCTTCGCGAGATTGGCGAACGCGTCGACGTAACGATCTGCTACTCGCAGGTTGACCGCCTCCATGCCGCCCGGCTGACGGATCGTTTCGGCGACCAGTTGAATAGCGCGCGCGGTGGCTTCGGCGACTGCCAGCACCGCGCCCGCTTCACCCTGGGCGATGTTGATCTGCGCAAACTTCTCGCCTTCCGAGCGCGCGATTTCGGCTTCGCGCTCGCCGGTGGCGATATTGAACTGCTCCTGCTTGCGGCCTTCGGACGACGCAATCAAAGCGCGCTTTTCGCGCTCGGCGGTGATCTGCTGCTGCATCGCATGCAGAATCGCATTCGGCGGCGTGATGTCCTTGATCTCATAACGCAGCACTTTCACGCCCCAGTTCATTGCCGCCTCATCGATCGCAGATACGACGCTGTGGTTGATGTATTCGCGCTCTTCGAACGTCTTGTCGAGCTCAAGCTTGCCGATCACTGAGCGCAACGTCGTTTGCGACAGCTGCGTGATGGCGAGGATGTAATTGCTGGCGCCATAGGACGCGCGCTGCGGGTCGGTGACCTGGAAGTACAGCACGCCGTCGACCTGCAGTTGCGTGTTGTCTTTCGTAATGCATACCTGGCTCGGCGTATCGAGCGGCACTTCCTTAAGGCTGTGTTTGTAAGCAACGCGGTCGATGAACGGAATGACCGGGTTCAGCCCCGGCTGCAGCGTGCCGTGATACTTGCCCAGGCGCTCGATCACCCACGCACTTTGCTGCGGGACGACTTTCAGCGCAGTGACAGCGAAAGTAAAAGCAACGATCGCAATCACGATAAAGATCAACCAAACTCCACTGATGCCCGCCATTGTTTCTCCCGATAGATCTTGTTCAGTACGTTTCAAACGTTCAGCGCGGCTTCGCCGCGACGATTAACCGGTTAGCATGAATCTCGCGGATAACGAATTCGCCACCAGCGGCCTCCTCGCCGGGCGCCAACTCCACATCCCACGTAGCTCCGCGATAACTCGCGCGCGCGGTGCGATTCGGCGCCCATTGATCGACTCGCAGCGCTTGCCCGACGTCCATGTTCTGCACGTGATCACTGGTCGCTCTGTCGTGTAGGCGGCGTCCAAAGCGTGACTGGCGCAGCCATAACGTTCCGCCGAGGCTAAATGCCGCGGCGGTGGCCAGCTGCAAGACCACCGGTGCGCCAAGTAACGCAGCCATACCGGCCGCACCAAAGGCCACCGCAATGACCAGCAGATAGAACGTCCCGGTCAGCAACTCAGCAATCACAAGGCCGAAACCGATTACAAACCACCAGACGAAGTGTTCCATTTAACTCCTG
>JACCZX010000451.1 GCA_013695705.1 Burkholderiaceae bacterium
GCCGGATACATCACGCAATTCGATGCCGAGCTCGCGTGCGTGCCGTCGCACCGACGGCGATGCGAGCGGTTTTTGATCGGGAGCTCGGCTCGGTGACGATGCAGCCGCGGTGCGTGCGGGCGCCTGCTGCGCTCCGTTGCCGGCTTTAGCGACCGTTGCGGTTGGAGCGGTGGGCGGCGCAGACGCAGCGCGCGCCTTTGCGACCTCATCGACGCTGCCGCCGCCATCAACATCGAGTCGCATCAACTCGGCGCCGACGGCAACCACGTCGCCTGCCTTTGCGCCCAGCGCAATTACCTTGCCCTTCACCGGCGACGGAATCTCGACCGCCGCTTTATCGGTCATCACATCGGCGAGCGCTTGATCTTCCTGCACCTCATCGCCCAGCTTGACATGCCACGCCACGACTTCGACTTCGGCAATGCCTTCACCGATATCCGGCATCTTGATGACGTGGACGTTCATGCGCTCGTCGCTCGCTTCATCGCATCGCCAACACGCGCCGGTCCGGGGAAGTAATCCCACTCGAGCGCGTGTGGATACGGTGTGTCCCATCCGGTCACGCGCTCAATCGGCGCTTCCAAGTGGTAGAAGCAGTGCTCCTGCACCAGCGACATCAGTTCGGCGCCGAAGCCGCTGGTGCGGGTGGCTTCATGCACGATCACGCAGCGTCCGGTTTTCTTGACCGACTCGACGATCGTGTCGAGATCGAGCGGCCATAAGGTGAGCAGATCGATGATCTCGGCGTCGATGCCCGCCTCTACCGCGGCAGCCTCGGCCACGAACACCATCGTTCCGTACGCGAGCACTGTGAGCTCGGCGCCGGCGCGAAATATCTTCGCCTTGGACAGCGGCACCTTGTAGTAGCCGTCGGCAACTTCGCCGAGCGGATGCTTGGACCACGGCACGATGGGTTTGTCGTGGTGGCCATCGAACGGACCGTTGTAAAGCCGCTTCGGCTCAAGGAAGACCACGGGATCGTCGTCCTCGATCGCAGATATCAACAATCCCTTTGCGTCTTGCGGATTGGACGGCACCACAGTCTTCAAACCTGATACATGCGTAAACAGTGCCTCGGGACTCTGGCTATGCGTTTGCCCGCCGTAGATCCCGCCGCCGGTGGGCATGCGCACGACGATCGGCGCCCAGAAGTCGCCGGCGGAGCGATAGCGCAAGCGTGCCGCTTCAGACACCAGCTGGTCGTAGGCCGGATAAAAATAATCGGCAAATTGGATCTCTGCCACCGGACGCAGGCCGTACGCGCCCATGCCGACCGCGATGCCGACGATGCCGCCTTCGGAGATCGGCGTATCGAACACGCGCGACGTGCCGTACTTGGCCTGCAGGCCTTCGGTGCAACGAAACACGCCGCCGAAGTAGCCGACGTCTTCGCCGAACACCACCACGTTGTCATCGCGCTCGAGCATCACGTCCATCGCCGAGCGAATCGCCTGGACCATCGTCATCGTCGCCATAGCTATAGCCCGGCCTGCTGCCGCTGCTGGCGCAGATGCTCCGGAATTTCCTTGTAAACATCCTCGAACATCGTGGAGGGGCTCGGCAGCGGGCCTGTGGCCAGCGTGCCAAAGCTCTCGGCGGTTTTTTGCGCCGCTTTCACTTCTTCCTCCAGAGCCGACAGCGTTCGCGCGTGCTCCTCATCGGACCACGCACCGATGCGTATCAGATGCTGCTTCAGTCGCTGCACGGGGTCGCCGAGAGGAAACGAAGTCCAGTCCTCGGCCGGGCGGTACTTCGACGGATCGTCCGAAGTCGAATGCGCGGCCGCGCGATACGTGATCCACTCGATCAGCGTCGGGCCGAGATTGCTGCGGGCGCGCTCGATTGCCCACAACGACGCCGCATAGACCGCAAGAAAATCATTGCCATCGACGCGCAACGCGGGCACGCCGTAGCCGACACCGCGCGCGGCAAATGTCGTCTCCGCGCCGCCCGCAATGCTTTGAAACGAAGAGATCGCCCACTGATTGTTGACGACGTTCAGGATCACCGGCGCCTGATACACAGCGGCAAAGGTCAGCGCGTAGTGAAAATCGCCTTCGGCCGTTGATCCGTCGCCGATCCAGCCGGATGCGATCCTGCTGTCGCCTTTGATCGCGGAGGCCATCGCCCAGCCCACGGCCTGAATGAACTGCGTGCCGAGGTTGCCGGAGATTGAGAAGAATCCCAGCTTGCGTGCCGAATACATCACCGGCAACTGCCGGCCCTTCAGAGAATCTTTCGAATTCGACAGAATCTGACACATCATGTCGACCAGCGGCATTTCGCGCACGATTAGATAGCCCTGCTGCCGGTAGCTCGGAAAGAACATGTCGTCAGCGCCGAGCGCGAGACCCTGCGCCACGCCAAGAGCTTCTTCACCGAGGCACTGCATATAGAACGACGCCTTTTTCTGCCGCTGCGCCAGTTGCATCCGCGTGTCGAACACGCGCGTTTTCATCATTGCGCGCAACCCGTTGCGCAACAGCTCCGCGTCGACCTGCGGCGCCCACGGCCCGACTGCGTTGCCGGCGTCGTCCAGCACGCGCACCAGGCTGTATGCGTAGTCATGCATCTGTGCCGCGGACGCGTGCACCGGCGGGCGATCAACGCTGCCAGCGGGTGCGAGCTTAAGGTATGAAAAGTCCGGTTTGTCTCCGGGGCGTGTAGGGGGCTCCGGCACTTGGAGAGTGAGCCGGGGTGGTTCGTTCTTGCCCATTTGTGTCTCCAAAACTTGTGGTTCTGGTTGATAGGACGCCGCATCGCGGGTAGCGAATTTCACAAGTATGTACCCGCATAGCCACAATCACCGCCCAGAACACATTGACGTAGCCGCTATTGATCACGCGCGATGGGACGCAAAGCGTTGCGCTTGGATCGCGGCTGCTGTGCTCTATGCCAGCAAAGTCAGTTCTTGCGGATGACCGGCATCCGCTCGACCTGCTTCTGCAACAGCCTGGCCTCCTCTGACAGACGCGGTCCCAGCTCTCGCTGGCGGTTTTTCCGCAGCCGCGACGCAACGGCGGCGATGCTCAATGCGCCGATGACGTCGCCGTTGGAAGCCCGCACCGCGGCGCCAAGCCCCCATGAGCCAGGAACGATCAGACCTTGATTTACCGCGTAGCCACGCTTTCGGGTGGCTCTTACTTCTGCGCGCAGCATGTCCGCCGAGTAGCGTAGATAACCCTTCGCAAGCGATCGCGCATTGGTCGCAAGATGCCGCTCGACATCTGCATCTTCGAGCGCGGCGAGCATGGCAAGACTGCCCGCACCGACGCCGAGCGGGTGCCGAACACCCGGCTGAAGCACATGCGTCTTCAGCGGGTAGTCGCCGTCCTCGCGCAGCACGCAAACTGCATAGGCATCGCTGCGGATCGACCAGAAAGCAGAGTCCTCACACAACTGCGCGAGGCGGGCGACCGCGTCGGCGGCAGCTCTTCCGAGCCCATAACGCTCGTTCGCAATCACGCCTAGCATGTGGCACTCGGGTCCGACAAAGTAATGAAACGATCTTTCGTCCTGCTCGACCATGCCCTCCGCCATTAGCGCCATGAGCAGCCGATGGGCCGTCGGCTTATTGAGGCCGGTTTCGCGCGTCAGTTTGGCAAGGTTGATTCCGGATTTGTGATGGCGTGCAACGGCCCTGAGCACACGCAACGATCGGGAGACGGCTTGAGTACCTGGAACGGACGTCATCGCGGCCCTCCTTCGTGGGTCCACAATATGGACCACTTTTACAATGATGTTTCGAGTTTTGGTTGCGATTCTAAAACTAAGGCTGCAAAATGCTGAAACCAGAAGCCAAGATAGGTCCACATCATGGACCGTCTGCAACTATTCTCAACGCGGCCAAAAGCCGCTCAGGAGGTGGAAATCAAGATGTCTAGCAAGTCCATGGTCGTCGGCTGGTCTCACATTCCATTCGGCAAGCTGCCGGATCCCGATACCGAAGCCTTGATGAGCCGCGTATCGCTCGATGCGCTGCGTCACGCCGGCGTCGCGTCGCGCGATGTCGACGGCATCTACGTCGGGGTGATGAACAACGGCTTCACCAAGCAGGATTTTCAGGGCGGGCTGGTCGCGCTTGCCGACGCGGAGCTGGCGTACACGCCCGCGACTCGCGTGGAAAATGCCTGCGCCACGGGTTCGGCAGCACTGCACGCCGCGATGGATTTCATCGAGTCGGGCCGTGGCCGCATCGCTTTGGTCGTCGGCGCCGAGAAGATGACCTCGCTGCCAACGCGTGAGATCGGCGACGTGTTGCTCGGCGCAAGCTACCGCAAGGAAGAGGCGGGTCCAGCGGGTTTCGTGGGCGTCTTTGGCGCGATTGCCCGGCAGTACTTCTCTCGCTACGGCGACAAGAGCGAGGAATTGGCGATGATCGCCGCCAAGAACCATCGCAACGGCGTCGCCAATCCGTACGCGCAGGTGCGAAAAGACCTCGGCTTCGAGTTCTGCAATACGGTTTCCGAGAGCAATCCATACGCGGCCGAGCCGCTGCGCCGCACCGATTGTTCGCTGATCTCGGACGGCGCTGCAGCGATGGTTCTGGCGGATGCGGACACCGCACGCACGATGAGCCGCGCGATCGCTTTTCGTGCGCGGGCTCACATCAACGACATCATGCCGCTCAGCAGGCGCGATCCCACCGCATTCGCCGGCGCGGCAAAAGCCTGGAACGCCGCCAAAGAAACTGCGCGTATCACGCTTGATGACCTGGACCTTGTCGAGACGCACGACTGTTTCACGGTGGCGGAGCTGATTGAGTACGAAGCCATGGGTCTGGTACCGCCGGGCGAGGGTTACCGCGTCGTCCGCGAGGGTTGGGCTCAAAAGGACGGGAAGCTGCCCATCAATCCGTCCGGTGGTCTGAAGGCCAAGGGCCATCCGATCGGGGCGACGGGCGTTTCCATGCACGTCATGGCTTGCCTGCAACTGATGGGCGAGGCGGGCGACATGCAGATTCCAGACGCGAGGCTTGCCGGGGTCTTCAACATGGGGGGTGCTGCGGTCGCCAACTACGTCAGCATCCTCGAACGCGCGAAGTAGTCCGGAGGTTGCACATGGTTCTGAATCCTTCGTCGCAGTTTCCGCGCTCGCGCTCGCTGGTGCATCCGGGCGCGTTCAATCCGGTGCGGATTCAAAGCAAGCATTCGGCAAGCGGGCGGCATATTCGACTCACCCTGTCACCGGGGTTGAGCTTGTTCGACGCCCTCGTCAAGCCGCTTGCACAGATTGGCGTGAAGAACGCCTCCACCACGATTCTCGGCGGCTTCTTCGAAGAACTTCATTTCTGCGTTGCGCCTGCCGACCCCACAAAGCAGGCGGTGGCCGCCTACACCCAGCCCATTTACGCGGGGCGGACCTACATGATCTTCGGCAACGCTACCCTCGGCAAAGACATGAACGGCGAGCCGCTCGTGCACTGCCACGCCGCAATCCGCGCTGAAGATGGGCGTACGAGAGGAGGCCACATCCTCACGCAGCAAAGCATTGTCGGAGCGGATCCGATTCCGGTGCTCGTTACGTCGCTCGACGGCTTCGAGTTGCGGGTAACGTTCGATCCCGAAACGAACATTCCCGTTTTTCAGCCGCAGGAGACCTCCGATGAATGAGCAAACGGTCGTCGAGACCGGCGCGATGGGTCGTGTGGCGTATGCGCGCATCGCGCCCAACGAAGACCTCGTCCTCGCTGTCGAAAAGCTTTGCCTCGCAGAAGGTTTCAAGAACGCTTTCGTGCGCGGTGCGCTTGGCAGCCTGGTGGACGCCTGCGTGGGCACGCTCGACGACAAATACGTTCAGATCAAGGGGCCTGCTGTCGAAATCGTCAGTCTCGCGGGCGAAGTGCGCACGAGCGACGACGGGTCGCTTCGCGCATCGCTGTCTGGCGTGGTCGCCGATCCCGATGGGAATGTCTACGGCGGCCCGTTCGTCGCCGGCTCGAACCCGATCTGCGTGACCTTCGAGGTAACGCTGGAAGAATGGCTTCCGGATGCAAACGGGCCGAAGAGATGAACGCCAAGGCCGGCGAAGCGGTCGTCGTCACAGGTGGCGCATCGGGTATCGGGTTGGCAACGGCACGCGTTCTGGCGGAGCGCGGATGGACCGTGTTTATTTTGGACTTGAAGCGGGAAGCATTGGACACGGCTTGCCATGAGCTCGGAGTTTCCGCGCGCCAGGGCATCGCCTGCAACGTTTCCGATGAGGCCGCCGTAAACGCGGCCATCGACACGGCCAGCAAGAACGGCACGCTCGCCGCGGTGGTGAATGCCGCCGGCATCGCGATGGATCGGCCGACCGTCGAAACAAGCGTCGAGGATTTTCGCCGAATCGTCGACGTCAATCTGACGGGCACCTTCCTCGTCAGCCGCGCCGCCGCGCGGCACTGGCTGCAGCACGGTCTCGGCGGAAGCATCGTGAACATCACCTCCGTCTCGGGTCTGTGCGGCAACAAGGGACGTAGCGCCTACGGCGCCTCCAAAGGGGGGCAGAACCTGCTGACTCTCGTCATGGCCAACGAACTCGCCGGCAATGGGATTCGCGTTAACGCGGTCGCGCCCGGCCCGATCGACACTCCACTGGTCAAGGAGCTGCACAAGCCCGAAGACCGTCGCAAATGGATCGACCGCGTGCCGATGCACCGGTACGGCACGCCGGAGGAGGTTGCGAGGACGGTTGCATTCCTGATCTCGGACGATGCGAGTTTCATCACCGGCCAGATCCTGGCGGTGGATGGCGGTTTCATTCACGCGGGAATGGCGCCCTGATCATGCTGAAGAAAGTGATGAATCTCGGGCGGCTGCTGTCGGACGTGGCGCGCCGCTACCCCAACGAGCCGGGTCTCATCATTAGCGGTCACCGAACATGGACGTGGCGGGAAATCGATGCACGAGTCAATGCCGCGGCTCAGGCGCTGCGCGCGCTCGGCATCCGCAAAGGCGACAGGATTCTCGTGCACTCGCGCAACAACCTGCAGTTATTCGAAAGCGGCTGGATCGCGTTCAAGCTGGGCGCCGTATGGGTGCCGACCAACTATCGGATCACGGCGCCGGAGGCCGCGTACCTTGGCCGATCGAGCGGCGCGGCGGTGATGATCTATGACAGCGGATTTGAGAATCATGTGGATGCGGTCAGGCAAGCTTCCACTGCCCTACGCCAGGTTATTTCCTTGGGCGCGCCGCGTGCCGGTGAATTGCAGTACGAAGATCTGCTGTTGCGCCACGCCGGTCAGACCTGCGACGAAGCGGAGGTCGAGTTCGAGGATCCGTTGTGGTTCTTCTACACCTCCGGTACGACAGGGCAGCCGAAGGCCGGCATCTTGTCGCACGGGCAGATGGCGTTCGTCATCACGAATCACCTTGCCGACCTGATGCCGGGACTGACGTACCGCTCGCGATCGCTCGTGGTCGCGCCGCTTTCGCACGGCGCCGGGGTCCATGCGATGGTCAACACGGCGCGTGGCGCGGCGAGCGTCCTTCTGCCTTCCGAAAAGCTTGATCCGGAGTCGGTGTGGCAGGCGGTCGAGGAATACAAGATCGACAACATGTTCACAGTGCCGACGATCGTCAAGATGCTGGTCGAGCATGAATCGGTGGACCGCCATGATCACAGCTCACTGAAGCACGTGATCTACGCGGGGGCGCCGATGTACCGCGAAGATCAGAAGACTGCGCTGCGCAAGCTCGGCAAAGTGCTAGTGCAGTACTACGGGCTGGGCGAAGTGACCGGCAACATCACCGTGCTTCCTCCGGATATGCACACCGACGACGATGCAGCGCTGGATGCGCGCGTCGGCACCTGCGGCCTGCCGCGCACCGGCATGGAGATCGCAATCCTCGACGAAGCGGGCAAGCGGCTCGGGCCGCGCGCGTCGGGCGAGATCTGCGTGCGCGGTCTGGCGGTCTTCATGGGCTATCACGACAACCCC
>JACCZX010000059.1 GCA_013695705.1 Burkholderiaceae bacterium
GCTTTGGACATAACGCCCTGTCCAAAAATTAAGATGCGTTAGCCCTAATGCGGACGACAATGTTATTGACTAAAAAACAACGATATTTTATAATTTTAATCGGTTTTAAACTTTTGAAATCATTGCAGAATCATTCAACTCTTTTGAAAATAACTTGCCAATTCCCGTTTTTTTGCTCCTGAAATCGGTTATTAATCCTAAAATAATTACTGTTGAATATGAAAAATTTTGCTCCTTCCTTTGTAAGAATTGTTTCTCTTTTCTTATTTTTGGTATCTGTGATTGGCATAACTGCACAGACATCTAATCTGCCTGCCTTAACGCCCAAGCAAGTAGCTCAAAGGACTTTGCCATCAATAGTTATTTTAATTATAAATAACGGCGACAGTCTCCCTGTTACTACCGGAAGCGGATTTTTTGTTGCTGAAGATACAATCATAACTAATTACCACGTTGTCAAAAATGCCAGATTGGGAGCATTTAAGATTTACGGAAGCGACGAAGTTTATTCAGTGATTGGTACTATAGGAGTTGATTCGGTAAATGATTTGGCATTATTAAAAGTAAAAGGTGTTAAGGGAAAACCATTAAAACTTAACGGCGCATATCAGCTATCGATTGGTGATGAAGTATTTACGGCAAGCTCGCCAAAAGGTCTCGAAGGAAGTTTTTCTCAAGGACTTATTAGCGGTTTACGAAAAACATCCAAGGAAGATTTAGTTCAAATAACCGCGCCGATTTCGCACGGGAGCAGCGGCGGCGCAATTCTGAATAATCAAGCTGAAGTAATTGCGGTTGCCGTTGGCGGAATTGATGAAGGACAGTCACTAAATTTTGCTGTGCCAATCAAATATGCTCAGGCTTTGATGGCAAAAAAGGTTTCCTTAGCTGATCTTCCGGGTAAAATGAATAACTCATACGGTAATACTCCTACGCTTTCAAGTGGAATTGGTTCCGGTGGCGGACAAAACGCTAATCCTATTACCGGTATAGGAAATGGTCTTGGTTCATCAGTCAAAAGTCCGGCGGCAATAATAAATGAATCCGCAATCAAAGCGCCGAGTGCAGTTTCGGAAATTATTAAGTCAAGAATTCCGCCGACTGTCTTAAAACCAAATCAGTTTAAAGTGTCTGATTTAGTTGAAGACAATTTACGCGGCGACGTTTTTGCCACTCTGACAATTACTTATAAAGTAACTCCTGATTTTGATAAATTTATAAAAGGTGAAGAAAGTTATCAGAAAGTGACTTTCTATAATCGTGATGGAAATATAACCAATACATCTTCTGCCGGTCTTGAAGTTACTGTAGTAAATGGTCTTAGTATAAAACATCAAGAAGCAAAAACGATTAAAACTTACAATTCGACAAATCGGACTGTTACTGCTGAAAAACATTACGGTCAAGATTTTTTCTCTAAAGAAATCAATACTTACAGTCCTAAAGGCGAGCAAATTACAAGTAATTATTACAATAAAGAAGGGAAACTCGATTATAAAGAAACTTTTGAATATTCAGACTTATTTTCTAAAAGTAGGTTTTGCCTTACGGATAACGGTTGCGATACAACCTATGTTGGTCTTGACGATAACGGAATTGAAACTATTATTCGTTACGACAATAAAGACCTTGCTTCTCTCGATAGAAAAATTAAAAAAGGCAACTTCACTGTGAAAGAAATTTCTTACAGTTTTTGTCGTCCCCTTGAAGAAGGAGGAATATTTCGTAATCCATTGTATGAGGGGGAGAATATTAATGATTGTTTTTATAATGGTAAGGCGAAAAGTGAAAATATTACGTTATACTCATACGACTTAGAAACAAATCAACTAATTAACAAAATTACACAAACCCGTGATCTTGATAATTCTAATAAATCTGTAAGCAAAGAATCTTATAAATACGAATACAAGTATGATTCAAAAGGAAATTGGATTGAAAAAATCGAAAAAAAAGAAGTAACTAAATTCGGTGAAACTTATTTTGAACCAATATCTTTCATTGAAAGAGAAATCAGGTATTACAGTGACCCGGATGCAAAACCATCTGTAAATAAAAAATCAACTGTTAAACGCAAAAAGAATTAAGCAATTTGTATAGTTAAGTGCGGATAAAATGTAAACTAATTCCGTTCCAGTCGAAGGAGTTTTTACACTTCGTCCTTCAGAGCAATTTCTTGTTTGGACAATTGTTTGATTTCTTTACTCACATTCAAGCCGTAGTAAGATTGGCTGTCTAG
>JACCZX010000465.1 GCA_013695705.1 Burkholderiaceae bacterium
ACGAACGTCGAGGTCGCATAGATCGGCGGCATGATCGCGCCGGTCGATGGGTCGGGCGATTGGCCCGCGTGGATAACGCGCGTGGCAAAGTCGAGCGTTTTGTCGTTCATGTCAGTTTCTTGCGCAAATGATTCAGTAAATCGAAGCGCGTGACGAGCCCGTAGAACTGCTTGTCGTCGGCGATGATCGCGACCAGGCCGCGATCCAGAATTTCCTGCAATGTTTCGAGGCTTGCATCGGGCCGCACGGTATCAAGCTTTTTCGTCATCGCTTCGCTGACGGGCGAATGAAAGCGTGCCGCGTCGTCGTGCACCGTCAGCAACAAATCGGATTCGTCGATCACCCCCAAGAGTTTCTTCTTGTCGAGCACCGGCAACTGCGAGACTTCCGCCAGCCGCATGCGCTGGAATGCTGTCATCAACGTGTCATCCGGTCCGACGGCGACGACCGCGCCTTCGTCAAAACGCCGCGCGATCAGATCACGCAGGTCGCCAAGCCGAGGCCGCTTCAGCAGGCCCTGGTCGATCATCCATTGATCGTTGTAGACCTTCGATAAATATCGCGTGCCGGTGTCGCAGACGAAGCTCACCACTCGTTTCGGTGTCGTCTGTTCCCGGCAGAACCGGAGTGCGGCCGCGAGCAGCGTGCCGGTCGACGAGCCTCCCGAGATTCCTTCGGCGCGCAACAACGCTCGGGCGGTGGCGAAACTTTCTTCGTCCGCAATCGAGTACGCATGCTTCACGCCGCTGAAGTCGGCGATCGGTGGAATGAAATCTTCTCCGATGCCCTCGACCGCCCAAGAGCCTGCCGTTCCAATCACACCGGTCTTGATGTAATCAGCGAGGATCGAGCCGGCGGGATCGGCGAGCACGAACTCCACGGCAGGTGCAACCTTGCGGAAGTAACGCGTCAGTCCCGCCAACGTTCCCGCCGAACCGACACCGACCACGATCGCATCGAGCCGGTGCTCGCATTGCTCCCAGATCTCCGGCGCCGTGGTTTGTTCGTGCGCATCCGGGTTGTCGCGGTTGCCGAACTGATTGGCGAAGAACGCGCCCGGAATTTCGCCCGCGATCCTTGCCGCCGCGTCCTGGTAGTACTCGGGGTGGCCTTTGCCGACGTCCGATCGCGTCAGGTTTACTTCAGCACCAAGCGCTTTCAGATGCAGCACTTTTTCGCTCGACATCTTGTCGGGCACCACGAGTACGACGCGGTAGCCCTTGGCGCGCGCGACGAGCGCCAGTCCCAAGCCGGTGTTGCCTGCGGTGGCCTCGACCACGGTGCCGCCTGCCTTCAACTCGCCGCGCCGCTCCGCGCCCTCGATCATCGAGCGGCCGATCCGATCCTTGATCGAGCCGCCGGGGTTTTGCGACTCGAGCTTTAAAAACAGCGTGCACGGCCCGGTGTCGAGCTGGGTGACCTCGATCATCGGCGTGTTGCCGATCAGGTCGAGCACGGCAGGCGCAGCTTGGGCCGATGACAAGTTGATGGCAGCCATCTCGCAATTGTGCTCTCGGCGCACTGCGTTCACGCGCGCTTCACACATGTTTCATTTCACTCTGCACAATGGCATCACTTCGGAGAACTCCCTATGCGAATTCGTACGGTTGCCCTTGCCTTGATGCTGTCGTTAATTACGGCGGTGGCCGCCCAAGATGCAGCAAAGGTAGATTCGTTCAGTCCGCAGGGACAGATCAAGGACGTGCGGCAGGTCGTCGTGCGCTTCTCGCAGCCGATGGTGAGCTTCGGCGATCCGCGCAGCGAAGCACCGTTCGATATCGCGTGCGCTGGCGCGGGACGGGGACGGTGGGCCGACGTTCGCAACTGGCTCTACGACTTCGATCAGGATCTGCCGGCCGGCATCGAGTGCAACTTCAAGACCAAGCCGGGATTAAAGACTTTTGCTGGCACCGAAGTCGCGGCGCAGACGTTCCGATTCTCGACCAGCGGTCCGTCGATTCGCGGCGCGTGGCCCGATGAAGGCGAAGAACGCATCGACGAAGCGCAGATCTTCATGCTGGCGCTCGATGCACATGCAGACCTCGCAAGCGTGCGTGCCAATGCGTATTGCGCGGTCGACGGCATCGGCGAGCGGCTGCCGTTGAACATCATTGAAGGCAAAGAGCGCGAGCGCATTTTGGTCGAGCAGAAGAACCGCGCGCGTGTGTTGTTTGAAGTCATCACCAAGCGCGGCAATCGTGGCGTTGCCGCCATCAAGGATGTGCGCTTGGTCGATGCGCCGATCCTCGTTGCACGCTGCGGGCGGCCGTTGCCGGCGGGCGCCAACGTCCGGCTCGTATGGGGTGCGGGCATCAAGACCACGAACGGCATTGCAACCACCGAAGTGCAGACGCTGCCGTATCAGGTGCGGCCGCAATTTTCGGCGCGCTTTAGCTGCCAGCGCGTTAACGCGAACGCCGGCTGCATTCCGGTTTTGCCAGTGCAGCTCGAGTTCACCGCACCGGTTGTGCGCGACATTGCATCGAAGATCGAATTGCGTGCGGCTGACGGTGTGGTGCATCGCCCGACGATCGATCCGAACGTCGCCACCGTTGATTCAGTCGAGTTCAAAGGTCCGTTCGCGGAGCGCAGCGAAGCTACCGTCTCGTTGCCCGGCGATTTGAAAGACGACGCCGGCCGCACGCTCGCCAACGCCGCAGCGTTTCCGATGAAGGTGCGCATCGACGACGACCCGCCGCTGGTCAAGTTTCCGTCGCGCTTCGGCATTCTCGAAGTTAACGCGCAGCCGGCGTTGCCAGTCACCGTGCGCAACGTCGAACCGATGCTCGATGCGTATGCACTCGATGTCGCCAAGGCGCCGAAGGTGGCGGCGAAGGGCCGCATCAAGCGCATCGACACCGACGACGACGCGGTGGTCGCACAGTGGATGCGGCGGATCCTGCGCGAGCCGTCTGAAGATATTCGTCGCAGGAATGGTGAATATTTGAAGCCGGGCACCGTACCGATGCTGTCCGACGCCGAGCGCTCCGCGGCGCAACCGATCGATATTCCGCGCGCCGAGCCGAAGTTGGCGATGCAGGTGATCGGCATTCCGTTGCCGCAGAGAGGGCTCTACGCGGTGGAGATCGCGAGCAAACGTCTCGGCCAGGCGCTGCACGCGGAAGACAAACCGTATTACGTGTCTGGCGGTGCACTGGTCACCAATCTCGCGGTGCACTTCAAACATGGACGCGAATCGTCGCTCGCGTGGGTGACCCGGCTCGACGACGGCAAGCCAGTCGCCGGCGCGCAGGTCCGCGTGACCGACTGTCTCGGCAAGCGCTGGTGGGATGGCGCGACCGATGAGAGTGGCATCGCGCGCGTCGAACGCGAGTTGCCGCGCCAAAGCCGCTGGCAGGATTGCCCGCACGCATCGAATGCGTACATCGTCAGTGCGCGCATCGGCGGCGACATGTCGCTGATGCTGACCAGTTGGAACGAAGGCATCCGGCCGTGGGAGTTCGGTATCGGAGGCGGCGTCAGCGCCGAGCCGGTGAGTGCGCACACCGTGTTCGATCGCGCACTGTTTCGCGCCGGCGAAACGGTGTCGATGAAGCACTTTATCCGGCGCAGAGCGGGAACCGGTTTCACGGCAGTCGAGCAGCGCAATCTGCCGCGCCAGCTGCAGCTTATTCATTCAGGCAGCGGGCAGCGCTTCGATTTGCCTGTCACTTGGAGCGCCGGCACCGCACTGAGCACATGGAACATTCCGAAAGACGCGAAGCTCGGCGAATACACGGCGGTGCTGACTGGCTTTGATCAAGCGTACGGAAGCGGTGCGACTTTGCAGGCCGGCACGTTCCGCGTTGAACAGTTTCGCGTGCCACTGATGAAGGCAGTGCTGAAGCCGCCATCAAAGTCGATCGTGAATGCGAGCCAGGTCACGATCGACGCCCAGTTGAGTTACCTATCGGGCGGCCCGGCTGCGGGCGCGCCGGTCAAGTTTCGCAGCCGCATAGTGGCGAGCTCGCAGTCGTTTGCCGAGTATCAAGAGTTCAGCTTCGACGGCGCGGTGCCGAAGGTCGGCATCGAAGCCGAAGCGCCGTACGACGAATCCGCGCAAGACGAGCCCGACGCCACCGGCGGCGCGGCGCGAGTGCAGAACATCTCGCTTGACGCCAACGGCGGCGCGCGCGTGGTGTTCGACAAGCT
>JACCZX010000065.1 GCA_013695705.1 Burkholderiaceae bacterium
ATCGCATGCGAGCCGAAGCTGTTGATCGCCGATGAACCGACCACGGCGCTCGACGTCACCGTGCAGCGGCAGATTCTGGAGTTGATCGCGGGGCTGCAGACCAAGCACCGGATGAGCGTGCTGTTCATCAGCCACGATCTCGGACTGGTTGGCGAGATTGCTGATCACGTGGTGGTGATGCGCGAAGGTGCCGTGCGCGAATCGGGCCCAGTCACTCAAATCTTCGGTGCGCCGCAGAATGCTTACACCAAGGCGCTGCTGATGTGCCGCCCGCGTCTCGACGTCAAGCCAAGACGTCTGCCGGTGATCGATGATTTCATGCGCAACGAAAACGTCGCACAGACGACAGCGATGTCCGAGGGCGACGTAACTGGAAGCAGTGTCGTCGCCCCGGCGCAGGCCGGGGTTCAATCGAGCCCGCAGTCGCGCCAATCGCGTCCGCAGGAAGCAGCGCCTTTGGTCGAAGCCAAGGGGCTGCGCAAGGAGTACCGACTAAAGACCGGTTTGTTCGAGCACAAGACGATCGAGGCGGTCAAGGAAGCAAGCTTCAACCTGTACCCTGGCCGCACGCTCGGCGTGGTCGGCGAGTCGGGGTCCGGCAAGACGACCGTCGGCATGATGCTGATGCGCTTGACGCCGGCCACCAAGGGGCAAGTGTTCTACAAGGGCGTCGATCTGCTGACGCTCACGGCTCGCGAAATGATGGCGTACCGGCGCAAAATTCAGATCATTTCTCAGAATCCCTACGCGAGCCTGAATCCGCGCTTCACGGTGGGGCAGATCCTGACCGAGCCGATGAAGATTCACGGCATCGGCACCAGTGACAACGACCGCTTCAGCCTTGTTATCGCGTTGATTCGGCGTGTTGGGCTGGCTGACGACAGCGTGCACAAGTATCCGCATGAATTTTCGGGCGGCCAACGGCAGCGCATTGCAATCGCGAGATGCTTGTCGATGAAGCCGGAGGTGCTGATCTGCGACGAGTCGGTTTCTGCCCTCGATGTGTCGGTGCAAGCGACGGTGCTAAATTTGCTGCTCGATTTGCAGGACGAATTCGGTATGACCTACATTTTCATCAGTCATGACTTAGCGGTTGTTAAATACATGGCCGACGACATGCTGGTGATGAATCAGGGCGCAATAGTCGAGCGCGGCAACGCGGATGCGATTTATGCCGCACCTCAAAACGAATACACGCAGAAACTCCTTAACGCGATTCCGCGCGGCTACTCGGGGCACGTTGCCGGACGGCACGAGCACGCGATTCCCGCGAGCTAACGGCCAGCATGAGCGGTCAGAAGCTCGCTGACGCGCTCGGCCGCGTGATTGCACTGCGCGCTGGCATCGAAACTGACGCGCTAATTAAAAAGCGTTGGCTTGCCATCAAGCAATGGCAAATCAGCCGGCTGCGTACCACGTACGCCGACCTGTTGGCGATCGATCGCTATCGTGCGGCCGCGGAGTTTTTTCTTGAGGAGCTATACGGTGCCAAGGACGTCGATCGACGCGATTCTGAAGCGCAGCGCGTTGCTCCGAAACTGGCGAGCCTGCTGCCCGCGCGGGCAGTCGATGCTCTGCTTCTAGCGATTCAGCTTGAAGAAGTAGCCGAACGATTCGACATCGAGATGGCACGCCGTATCGAATTGCCGGTGACAGTGGAAAGTTACGCCGAAGCGTATCGTGCCACCGGCACCGAGGCAGAACGGGTGCAGCAGATCGAGCTGGCGGAGAAAATCGGCAAGGCATTGCAAAAACTGGCGAAGATACCCATGCTGTCGACCATCCTGCATATGATGAAAGCGCCGGCAACGATGTGGGGCCTGTCGCACCTGCATCGCTTTCTGCAGCGTGGTTTCGATTCTTTCGTCGGAATGCGAGGCGCGCGCGAATTTCTGCAAACGACCAATCGTCGCGAGTTGGCAATCAATCGAAGGCTGTTTGCGGGAGATATCGACCCGTTCCGCCCGGTCGAGTAGGTCATAGACACATTAAGCCGCCGTCCAACCCTGGGGAGGGAATATGAACAAGAAATTTTTTACTGCATGGGTCGCTGTGTTTGTCGCCTGGATGGCGGGTGATTTTCTAATACACGGCCCTTTGTTGCAGTCTGACTACCTGCAACTCGCCAAGCTTTACCGCACACCGGCGGATTCGCAGCAGCATTTTCCATGGATGCTGTTTGCTCACGTGCTGATGGCGGGCGCGTTCACCTGGATCTATGCACGCGGGAACGAGCCCAAGCCGTGGGTTGCGCAGGGCGTTCGCTACGGAATCGCCGTTGCACTGCTGGCCACCGTGCCAATCTATCTGATTTATTACGCAGTGCAGCCCTTGACCGGTGAGCTGGTGACCAAGCAAATTATCTTCAGCAGCATCTTGATGATCGTCCTGGGCATCCTCGTCGCTTGGTTCTACCGTGACCCGGCGGTCCCTAAGTAGTTACTCGAGCACGTGCACGAGGCGCGTGCCCGACCAGCGTTCGTGCAGCAGGCGGTGCTCGCGATCGACGAGTGCGGGTATCAGCAATGCAGCGTAGCCAAGCGCTGCTGCAAAACACGTCCAGCCGAAGCTCAGTTGAAACGCCGCGCCAATTACAAGTCCAGGCAGCCACAGGTGCCACGCAAACAGATAGCGTGATAGCGCGCGCCCGGTCCGCGGCGGCCGTCCGTTGTCAGCGACGACACGCAGGCGCCACGCCTTCAGAGCGAGCGTTTGACCCGTGCGCGTCCAGCAAATGACGAAGTAGGCACCGACAACGATGAACAACGTCATCTGCAGGATTGCGCGGGGAACCGACGGCAGCGGATACGACCATTGCATCGAAGCGAGCAGGGCGTAGCTGACGGCGAAGGCGACGCCAAAGAGCAGCACCGCTTCATAGATTGTCGCGGCCAGACGCACCGTCAGAGTGGCCGCAGGCGCAGGTTCAGGCACGCGCCGCGCTGAGCTAATTGCTACTTCTTGGGAGCAGGCACGAGCGTATTGGGATTCGGCGCCAGTAGTCCCTGCGCCTGCTTCTTTGCAGCCTGCTCGGCCATTGCGCGCTTTTTATCTTCAGGAAGATCTTGGTATCGCTGCAACTTTTCCTGCCGTTCATTGGCAGGCAGTTCATAGGCGCGGCGGAAATTCTCGCGCGCCGTCACACGCTGCTCCGGCGACAATCGCGAGAACTCGCCCATGCGGCGCTGCACTTTTTGCTGTGCGTCCGGGGTTAGCTTCGGGTACTTGGCAGCGACTTCAAGCCATTTCTGCTTGCGCTCTGGGCCGAGCGTTTCCCACGTTCCGGCAAGCGGCGACAAAGCGTCGCGCTGCGCCGGCGTCAATTCGTTCCACGTCGGGCGCACGCCCGTCGCGGCAGTAGCCTTGTTCACCGGTGCAGTTGCAGGCGTTTGCGCGGCAACGCTACATGCGCCGGTCAAAAGCAGCCCGCTCAGCAGCGTGCAACAGGCAAAGTCAAAGGCGAAGTTGAATTGCACGGGCTCGTTCAGAGATCTTCAGTCTCGCCGCGCAGGAGCGCGCCGAATCCCTTGTCAGCGTACGCGCCAATCGGCGTCTCATCCATAAGCACGGCGAAATCCATTGCGGCGAGATCGGAAATTCGCTCTTCCCGCGCTTGTTGCTGCTGCCATTGGTAAATGCCGATGAAGCCGACGACCAGTGCGAGCACCGGTGCAGCCACTCCAAGGCTGCCGAACCAGCCGAGGCGGGAGCCGCCCTCCGACGAGCGCGCACCGGCGGCCGTTTGCATGGCAGGCGCCCAGGCGGGCGCTGCAGCCTCGGCGGGGGCGCGATGACGCGCCACCGCTGCTACGCGCGCCTGCTCCAGCCGATACGTGGTTTTGTAGTCCAGTTGCCCGGCGGCTTCGTTGAGCGCCTGGCGTATCTGGTAGCCGAATTCTTTTTCGTTCATAGCGTTATGCCTCGTGCCCGCAACGCCCGCGCCAGCGAATGTGTCGCCCGGGAACAATGCGTCTTCACGCTGCCTTCCGAGCAGCCCATCAGCGAAGCGGTTTCGGCCACGTCCATGTCCTCCCAGTAACGCATCAAAAACGCCTCTCGTTGACGAGCCGGCAAACGGGCCACTTCTTCCTCAATAATCCCGACCACCTGGGAGCGTTCAACCTGATCCTGCGCACTCTCCGCCGCCTGAGACCCGGCCATTGCCTCCAAAGTTTCCAGTGGATCCGTATTGTCGTCGTCGTTGCCGGGCGATAAAGCCGAGAAAAGGGTTACCCAGGTCGATCGGACTTTTTGTCGCCGAAAAAAATCGTAGGTTGCGTTCTGCAGGATGCGGGTGAAAAGCAGTGGCAACTCGGCGGCCGGACGATCGCTGTACTTTTCCGACAGCTTCATCATGGCATCCTGCACGATGTCGAGTGCAGAATCTGCATCGCGCACGGCATATTGCGCCTGCTTAAAGGCACGCCGCTCGACACCAGCTAGAAAATCGGAAAGTTCCTTGGCGGTGGCCACTAGGCGCCGCTCCCGCCGGCTTGATCACCCCGGCGCGTGCCGGGGCCCGATTGGACTCGGAGCCAAAAAATTAAGTCCCGGTCTTCGCTGCGCGCAACCGGGGCGACGGCGCTGTTTCCAATCGCTGCGCTCTTGGACATCGCCGTCGTTTGCACAATGGTTCGCACTCCCGTATCTTCCCGCGCTCTTGTAAATTAAAACAACAAGATAGCTTATCGATTACAGCTTATCCGCTTATCGATATTAAGTAAGCGCAGAGCGCCCGCCGCACCGCCCGTCATGAGCGAGCATGGAACGGCAACCAATCAATTTCCTGTGGACTTTGAGAGGGTTCGAAAATGGAATTAACCGGCGCCGAAATCGTCGTTCGATGTTTGCAGGATGAGGGAGTCAAGCACGTCTTCGGTTACCCGGGCGGGGCTGTCCTTTATATCTACGACGCGATCTTCAAGCAAGACAAGTTTCTTCACATTCTAGTGCGCCATGAGCAGGCCGCCGTGCATGCGGCCGATGCGTATTCGCGCTCGAGCCAGCGTATCGGAGTCGCTCTGGTTACCAGCGGTCCTGGTGTGACCAATGCTGTGACCGGCATTGCGACCGCATACATGGATTCGATTCCAATGGTCATTCTGACCGGGCAGGTGCCGACGCATGCGATCGGGCTCGATGCGTTCCAGGAGTGCGATACCGTCGGCATCACGCGCCCGTGTGTGAAGCACAATTTCCTGGTGAAGGATGTGCGCGAGCTCGCCGGCACGATCAAGAAAGCGTTTTACATTGCGCAGAGCGGCCGGCCGGGACCGGTGTTGGTCGATATTCCGAAAGACGTCACGGTTGCGCGCTGTGACTATGAATATCCGCGCGAAGTGTCGATGCGTTCGTACAAGCCGGTGGCAAAAGGCCACGCGGGGCAGATCAAAAAGGCGGTGCAGCTGTTACTGACAGCCGAGCGGCCGATGGTCTACACCGGCGGTGGCGTGATCTTGTCCGACGCAGCCGATTTGCTGAATCGATTCGTGAATCTGCTCGGATTTCCATGCACCAACACGTTGATGGGGCTGGGGGCGTTCCAGGCGAGCAATTCGAAGTTCGTCGGCATGCCCGGCATGCACGGCACTTACGAAGCCAACATGGCCATGCAGCACTGTGACGTGCTGATCGCGATCGGCGCGCGTTTCGACGACAGGGTGATCGGCAACCCGAAGCATTTTGCGACCAACCCGCGCAAGATCATTCATATCGACGTTGACCCGTCGTCGATATCAAAGCGCGTAAAGGTTGATATTCCGATCGTCGGCGACGTATTCGAAGTCTTGACCGAACTGCTGTCGCAAGTCGACGCATCAACAGTGCGGCCGGACGCCGCAAAGCTGGCCGGATGGTGGCAACAGATCGACGAGTGGCGCAAGAAGGACTGCCTGCGCTACGAACAAAACGGCGGTGCCATCAAGCCGCAGTACGTCGTCGAAAAATTGTGGGAAGTGACCGGCGGCGATGCATTCGTAACGTCGGACGTCGGTCAGCATCAGATGTGGGCCGCGCAGTACTACCGTTTCGAAAAGCCGCGCCGCTGGATCAACTCGGGGGGGCTCGGCACGATGGGAGTGGGATTGCCGTATGCGATGGGCGTGCAGATGGCGAATCCCGGCGCCGATGTTGCGGTGATCACCGGCGAAGGTTCGATCCAGATGTGCATTCAGGAACTATCGACCTGCAAGCAGTACCGACTGACGCCGAAGATCATCAATCTCAACAATCGCTACCTCGGCATGGTGCGGCAGTGGCAGCAGATCGACTACGGCGGCCGTTACGCCGAGTCGTATGTCGATGCCTTGCCGGACTTTGTCAAACTCGCCGAGGCCTATGGTCACGTTGGATTCCAGATCGACAAGCCGGCCGACGTCGAACCCGCGCTGCGAGAAGCATTCGGGAAGTACAAGGATCGGCTGGTGTTTCTCGATTTCATTACCGATCAGACCGAAAATGTGTGGCCGATGGTAAAGGCGGGCAAAGGTCTCACTGAGATGTTGCTCGGTAGCGAAGATCTATGAAGCTCCCGATGGCGCCTCTCTTCGTTGACTGCCCCCTGAGGGGGCGCAGTGCCCTGCGGACGGCCGGGCGGGCACTATGAGGCACATCATCTCGGTGTTGCTGGAAAACGAACCCGGCGCCTTGTCGCGAGTGGTCGGACTTTTCTCTGCTCGGGGCTACAACATCGAAACTTTGACGGTCGCCCCGACCGAGGATGCATCGCTCTCGCGGATGACTATCGTCACAGTTGGTTCGGACGATGTGATCGAGCAAATTACAAAGCATCTGAACCG